>JASHSR010000455.1 GCA_030038645.1 Gammaproteobacteria bacterium | reverse complement strand
GCCATACCTGATTCAAAATGCGGAGGGAAAGCACCTCGCATTTGCGCCGCCATTCTCGGGCTTCGTTGGCGGCAACTATCGAATTCCGACGCCCATCGGTGACTTTGTGGCGACCGCGAACCTGTCCTACAACGACACCTCCTTCGCTGGCCCTGACAACGTGTTGACGATTCCCGCGTTTTTCTTGCTGAGCAGTTCGCTCGAATGGGAGTCGCAATCGTCGAAGCCGATTGGTGTTCGGCTCTGGGGCAGAAATCTCACGAATACCTACACGTACGACGGCAGGTTTGAAAGCTCTGGTGGCTGGTATCAAGTTCCAGGTGCGCCGCGGGAGTACGGAGTAACGGTGCTGAAGCAGTTCTAAGAGCATCTAACAAAATCACTCATGCCGCTGCCAAAGTGCGCCAGCAAATGATCGACAGCCGAGCTTGAGGAATGCCTCGTGAATGGCAAGCCGTCGCTTGTAACCCACGCGCACTCTGTGGAGCTGATGCAGCCAAGCAACGGTGCGCTCGATTACCCAGCGGGTGTGCCCAGTCGGCTTCCGTGTTCGGTGCTGCGCCGTGCGATCTGCGTGTCGATTCCGCGCTCAGTCAGCGTGTCTCGGTGGAGCCGGGAGTCATAACCACGGTCGGCCGGCACCAAATCGGGCTTTCGGCGGGGGCGATCCCACTTGCCGGTGATCGATGGGATGGCGCGAGAAGCAAATCACCGTTTCGATTGATCAAGCCTTGGAGGTGCTCCGCCGTGTCCGTCACCGCGGGCTTGGAGCCCACCAGCTTCCACAGCTGCAAGACATTCGCACACTCGTCAGCGCGGATCTCTCTGACTGTCTCGTTTTGCTCATGATTTCTTCAGCGTGCCGTTGCAGCGTGCGCCTCCGGCCAACTTCCCTGGACGGTGACAACGCCCGCGACGGGCCTGTCGTTGCGGTGCGCCGATCCTTTCCCCGTACACCCAGCCGTTCCCTATTCGCCTGGCGCTCCGATCAGACCGTGCCCGCGGCAGCGAACGTGCGTCTTACTCCCCGGCGCCGAGGCTGGGCGTACTGAGGAGGCCTCCGCCGGCGCGTCGCCGACCGCTCACCGTCCGTACGGCGGTTCGCGCATGTCTTCGACCTCAATTGGGACACTGAGGAAAGCCAGGAGGGTACGGACTGACGAGAATAAAGGGTTGGCCCTCATCGGCGGCGCCATGGCGAGCGGCTTCGTTTGCGGCGCATTCAACAGTCTGTACGCGTCTGAGCTCCAGGTCTATTCTGCCGGCGGGTCAGGTCTCAGATTCGCCTGGATCAATTGGGCCCTGGAGACGTCTTGCTCTCGGCGGTAGCGGGCGCAGAGTGCGAGATAGCTCTGGGCGGCGCGCGGATTCGGCCACTCATCTTCCAGCGCCGTCAGCAGCTTCGACCTGTATTCGAACGCACGCCGTGCGTCGTTTGCGGCCTGCCATTCCGGCGATTGCTTGGGCCATACCCGCATGGCGATTGCAGCTCCGAGCAACGCCGTCGCGTAGGTATCGCCCTGCTCGAATGCCTTGGCGATACCCCGGCAGACTTGCGCGACCTCCGCGCGCTGAAGCCGTTCGCCCTTGCACGCATCGGATGCGACACGGTACGCAGGCAGCGCCTCGGCAGCGAGGAGCCCGATGACGGATATCTCCGCATTGCCAAGGGACATTGCCTTGGTCTGGGCCACCGCGCGGCTGAGCTTCGCGATGAGGGTTGTCCAATAGATATCGACCCGCGCCGAGCGAGCTATTGCTGCCAGAGCCTCTTGCTTGGCCTCAGAGTCCTTTTGCGATTCGGCGCGCGCCAGGGCGCCGAGCCAGCCCGCGCCGTTGGTCGGATCGAGAACGCGGAGTCGGCGCTCGAGAGGTTCGGGATCGCATGGCGGCGCCTGCTCGCAGGATCGAGTCTCGAGCCATACGAGATCTGCCCGCGCTGGCTCGGCCGCAACAGCTCGCTCGAATAACGCAAGGGACTGGTCCCGGTGTTTCACGAGGCTGAGCAGGCCGGCCGCAGCAAGCGAGTCCGCGTCGGCTCTCTTCGCGAGCTTCGCCAGCGCCCGCTGCGAATCGCGACTCTCGCTTGCCGTTCGCGCCTGAGGGGAGGTCGCGTACCCTGTGAGGAGCGCCGTCGCTAAGAGCAGGACAGCAGCTTGATATCGCATGGAGTACTTTCTGCCGCGTGGCCGCCGTGCGGCGGCAACCTCCCGCGACCGATCGTCTCAAGCTGGCCGTTCCGCGTCAACGAGCGCGCGAGACGTCGGGTCGGCCGGAGCGACTATCTGTACGACGAATATAGCGCGGGGCTGAGGCCGCGGGCGACCCTGCCGCCCGTGACGTATACTCCTTCCGCGACCTTTCGGTGCGCGCTCGCGTCAATACGCGCCGCGGCCGGGGCTCCCATGAAGTGAAGTATCTGCCGCTCATCTGGTCGGGCATCTGGCGCTGGCGCGGGCGCGCCGTGCTGATGCTGCTGCAGATCGTCAGCGCCTTCACCCTCTTCGGCCTGCTTCAGGGCTCGGACTCCGGCATCAAGCAAGCAATCGCGAGCACGCACCGCGATCGCTTGTACATCACGAGCAGAGTCGCGGTGGGTGATCTGCTGCCCATCGGCATGCTGCAGCGCATCCGCTCCATGCCGGGTATCCGTGCCGTAACGCCACGCGCGGTATTCATTGGCACGTACGTACGACCGGATCAGCACGTGCCAGTCATCGCCGCCGACGTGGAGCCGTTCTTCCGCGTCGAGAACGAGCTGCGGGTCTCACCCCTTGGCGCCGTGCAAACACTGAAGCGCACGCGCACGGGCGCGATCATCGGCAGCGGGTTGGTCAGACGCTATGGCTGGAAGATCGGCGATCGCTTCGCTCTGAAGTCTCCGGTGGCTAAGCGCGATGGCTCGCGCGATTGGGTGTTCGATGTGGTCGGGGTATATGGCGGGCCGGAGAGCTCGTTTGGCGCGCCTCCTCCCACCGCCGTTGTCGTCAACTTCGATTATGTGAATGAGGCGCGCGCCGCCAACGCTGACCGCGCAGACATGTTCATTGCCACCGTACGCAGTGCCAGGGAAGCCGGCGCCGTGAGCCTCGCGATCGATAATGCCTTCGCCAACTCCGACCACGAGACCCACACTCAATCGGAGGGCGACTTGATGGAGACGCAGCTGCAGAAGACGGTGGACCTCGGTTTCATCGTGCATAGCATCGTCGGCGCGGTGTTCTTCGCCCTGCTGGTAGCGACCGGGGCGCTCATGATGCAGTCGCTGCGCGAACGGATTCCGGAGCTTGCCGTGCTGAAGACTGTCGGATTCTCCGATCGCCGCATCTTCGCGCTGATTTTGGCCGAGTCGATTACGCTCTGCCTGCTCGGCGCGGCCATCGGCCTCGCCGTCGGGGCCGCGCTGCTGCCGGAGGCGCGCACTCTGGTCGGCGTTGCACGCATGCCCGCCATCGTCGTGGCCGCAGGGATGGGGTGCGCACTGTTGCTTGCGGTCGTTGCCGGGGCCGTGCCTGCCTTGCACGGCTCGCGACTGCAGGTCGTCGACGCCCTGGCGGTTCGGTAGCTGCCATGGGCAGCATGCTCAGGCAAACGGCACTCCTGACACAGACGGGCCTGTACAGTCTCACCCAGCGCCGTGCAGCGGCCCTGGTGACGGTCGTTTCCGTCACCACGGTCGTCGGCGTCCTCACCTCGCTGCTCGCGATCCACGAGGGCACGAACATCTTCCAGCCGGAATCGGCACGGGCGGATGAGGCGGTGGTCCTCTCCCGCGGCGCAACCAGCAGCATCGAGAGCGCCGTCAGCCGCGAGGATTTCGCGGCGATCGCAGAGGCGCCGGGCGTCAGGAAGAGCGCGGACGGTCACCCTGACGCGTACGCCTTCACCGTAGTTTCCGTCGATGCCCTTCGCCGCGACGGCGAGCGCGGCACCGTCGATCTGATTGGCTACACGGACGGCTGGCAGCGAGTCGAAGGCGACGTGAAGGTCGTGGCCGGGCGGCTGTACCGACCGGCGTTGCACGAGCTCATGGTGTCCGAGCCCATTCGCAAGATGTACCGAGGCTTCGACATCGGGGACCACATCACGCTGCGCGGGACACAATGGACCGTCGTCGGCGTGTTCACTTCCAGCGATTCCCTGGCCGACGGCGCGCTGTGGGCGGATGCCGAGACGGTCATGTCCGCCTTCGGACGCAACGCGTTCACGCAAGTGAACGTGCAGCTCGAGTCACCTGCCGAGTTCAAAGTCTTTGCCGACGCGCTGGAGCGCAACCCCGCGGTAGCGGTCGAAGTCGAGACCGTGGGCGAGCAGTACGAGCAGAGCTTCGGCGGCTTGAGGCACGTGCTGGCCTTCATTTCGTACTTCATCGGCGGTGTCATGGCGGGCGGCGCCGCCTGCGCCGCACTGAGCAGCATGTACGTCTCGGTCGATTCGAGGCGGCGCGAGATCGCAACACTGCGCGCGGTGGGCTTCAATTCGCTCCCGATCGTCGCCTCGGTGCTCATCGAGAGCGCCTTGCTCGTGCTCCCGGGTGCGATCCTGGGCACGCTGATCGCATGGCTCTTGTTCAACGGCTATGCGGTCTCCACCCGCAGTCTCGTCTTCAGGCTCAGCGTGACGCCGCACCTGCTCGTGGTGAGCATCTGGTGGGCGCTTGCGATCGGCCTGATCGGCGGCGCGCTTCCGGCGCTACGTGCTGCGCGGCTGCCAGTCGCGGCCGCATTGCGAGCCAGCTAGGACTTCTTGTGTGCTTTCGCTCGAGTGCGTGCCGGCGCTTTCTTCTTTAGTTTGCTCTGATTGTACGCGACGGCGGCGCGGATGAGATTTTTCAGGGCTCGCTCGTCGAGTGCGTCACCCTCGAAAAAATCGATCGCTCGCCACGCGTTGCCGCCGAGGCCGGCATTGAAGAGCTTCTCGGGATCCGGGAGCCCCGCCCCGTGGGCGAATGTGAGCTTCACCTTGTTTTTGTGGGCGTTGGCGACCGCGATCATGCCGTCGCGAGACCACACCGGGCTTCCCATCCACTTCCACTCCTCGATGATCTCCCGGTCGGCCTCGAGGATGCTCTTGCGGATGCCGGCGAGCGTTCTGCCGCGCCAATCCGTGAGCCCTGCGATCAGCTGGTCGATACGCTTCGATGGATTCACTGGATCTGCATGCCTCGAGTTCCGATCCCGTTTCATTCGACCACAATTGCGATGCGCCGAACAGCCCCGACTGATCGACCCCGTCGCGGAACGCTGACCGCCGCGCCGCGATCCAGGGCGGCCGACGGTGGACACTGCGGGTCGCGGCACCTACCCTATCCGCGTACTGGACCGATGGGAGAGCGTGGTGGGAAGCGAGACGAGCGCCGGTGACGGTGCAAGCGCCGCCGTGCGCGCCGATGCGACTTGTGCTGAGGAGCTTCCGGAGGCGGCGCCCGACCAAGCGGGGCTGCTGCGGAGCGAGGATCCGCAGCTCGCCGCGAACAAGAAGCTCGTGTTCGACATGTGGCGCGCGATCATCCAGGGCGGCCGCACGGAGCTCGCCCCGCGCTACTTCACCGAGCAGTACATCCAGCACAACCCAAACGTCGCGAGCGGCCGCGACGCGCTGGTCGCCTACATCAGGCAGACGCGGCCGGCTCGGCCGATCGAGCCGAGGATCACGTTCCCGGTCGTCGCCATCGTGGCGGAAGGGGATCTGGTGATGGTCGCGACGGTCACCTACGCGCCCGATCCGGAGCGTCCCGGGCGCAAGTACGCCGGGACGCACTTCGACTTGTTCAGGATCGAGCGCGGCAAGATCGCCGAGCACTGGGACAGCGTGCGCAAGGACGCGGCGATGCTGCACTTCGACCCGAACGTCGATGACAGACCGTGAGCCGCACGCCGTGATCACTCAGTCCGCGCAGCTCGCCCGCCGAGCTCTGTTTGCGTTCATCCTCACCTTCGTCGCCTCGCGGGTCGTGGTGCTCCTCATCATGTCGCGCCGCATCCCGAACCTGTACTTCTTCCTGCGCGGCACCCACGTCCATCATCTGAACTACGGCATCTTCCTGCTCGCGGGCGTGGGCGCGTATCTGCTGTTCCGCCTGCCTCAGGGGAGGGCGCTGCGCGCCGCCGCGCTCGTCTACGGCGTTGCGATGGCGCTGACCTTCGATGAATTCGGCATGTGGCTGCATCTCGGGGGCAGCTACTGGCAGCGGGCGAGCATCGACGCGATCATCGTCGTCGCCGCGGTGCTCGGCCTCCTCGCCTTCGCGTCCGACATCCGCAAGTTCGAGTCCCGCCACATCAAGGCGTCGATCGCCATTCTGATCGCCGTCGTCGTGTTCGGCGTGGTGCTGTACGATGCGTCGGTGGACCTCGGACGAGTGGAGGGACCGCGGCTCGAGGCGCTCGAAGCAGCCTCATCGCCGTAGTCCCTCCACGTATCGCATCGATGTGCCGCTTCCCGGCGGCCTCGAGCTCGGAAGGCCCGATTACTCTCCCTCGACGCCGATCGCGTAGGCGGTCTCACCGTGAACCGCGTCGTCTCCGACCTTCAGGGTCGCCTCATCCATGCGGAGCGGCGTGAAGAACGAGATGACCTTCAGGATGATGAAGGTGGCGATCACGTTGTAGACGATGATGAAGGCCGCGCCCTCGATCTGAAGCACGAACTGGTGGAAGCTGCCGTAGGCCCAGCCGGTCACGCTCGCCCCGGGCGCATCCTTGCCGGTGCCGATGTATTCGAGCATCTTGGGGTTGGCGAGGATGCCGGTGAGGAGGCCGCCCATGAGGCCGGCGCAGCCGTGCGTCGAGAACACGCTCAACGTATCGTCCACCTTCATCATCAGCTTGGTCTTCTGGAGCTTGTTCATCGCGAGCCAGGGAATGATCCCCGCGCAGATGCCGATGATGATCGCGCCCCAGCCATCGACGTAGCCCGCGGCGGGCGTGATGGCGACGAGGCCGGCGATCATCCCGTTGACCGCTCCGATCACCGAGGGCTTGCCGTACGCGATCTTGTCCATGAGCGTCCACACGAGCAGCCCCACGGCCGTCGCGACGTTCGTGTTGAGCACCGCGGCGCCCGCATCGGCGTTGGCGAAGTACGGATCGCCGCCGTTGAAGCCGTTCCAGCCGAGCCACAGGATGCCGGCGCCGACCAGCGTGACGAGCAGGCTGTTCGGCGGGAAGTGCTCGCGATCCTGCTGCAGGCGCGGCCCGACCATCGCCGCGGCGACGAATCCGGAGACGCCGGCGGCGAGATGGATCACGTAGCCGCCCGAGAAGTCCGCGACCCCCTTCGCCGCGAGCCAGCCGCCGCCCCACAGGCTGAACGCGCCCACCGTGTAGACGAAGGTCATCCACACGGGACAGAAGATCACCCACGCCTTGAAGCTCATGCGGCCGAGCACCGAGCCGGCGAGGATGATGACGGTGATGGCGGCGAAGACGAACTGGAAGAAGACGAGCGTCGCCATCGGGAAGGCGAGCGGCGGCATGCCCGAGGCGGCGGCGGGGATCGTCGCTTGGCCGGTCGTGAACAGGGCCGACGTGGCGAGCATCGGCTTGCCGAGGAACGAGAACCACTGGGGCCCGAACGCCATGTTGTAGTCGAACAAGACCCAGACGACGAGCACCGAGGCGAAGGCGTACAGCGTCATGAACGCCGAGTTGATCGCCCACTTCTTCTTGACGACGCCCCCATAGAGAACCATCAGCCCGGGAATGCTTTGCAGGCCGACAAACGTGGCGGCGGCCAGCTGCCACGCATTGTCGCCAGTATCAAGCCATTGCGGTGACGGTACGAGCATAGAACCTCCGGACGTTGAGATTTGTTGTAGCAATCGGCCGTGAGGCTGTGTGCAAAAAGCGTACCGCAGGCGCTGCGATCGGGATGGAGGTCCAGACATTGGAGTGTCGCGGCGTCTTTGTTATTGTCACCAGATGACTTGCAGCCCCTCATCTATCTGCGATAAGTGCTCATCATCGATCGGATATTGGCGCTTTCGGACTCTCCCAGGCGAGGCGCAATAGGGCGATGTGGACCGTGCGGTTGCGACCGTGTCTCTGAGGTGGGCTCGAGCGGCTGCGGTTGCAGCGCTGGCCGCGGGTGCGCTGGCCTCGCCTGCTTTTGGTGCGGAACCGGCCGAAGTGGTCCTCGCCTGCACCAATTTGGTGAGCGGCGCCAGCTGGCAGATCAAGATCAACTTCGAGAAGAGTACGGTGGATTCGAGCCCGGCCCGGATCAGCCGCACCACGATCTCCTGGCGCGCCGCCGACGGCGGCCACTACACCCTCGACCGCAAGTCCGGGAGTCTCACGGCGGTCTTCGCGTCGAGCACCGGCGGCTACTTCATCCATGATCGGTGCAGGCCGCAGATTTGAGGGCGGCGGCCTGACGCCGCAGCGGCAGCGCCGCGGCGCCATCCGATCCGCCGGCGAGCCCGCTCGGAGCGGTCGCGATGACTGCGCACAATCCGTGCGTTAGAGCGAGCGTCGGGTTCTACTCGGCGATCGGCCCGCGTCCCGACAACGAGGATTTCGCCGGCGCGGTCTTCGGCGCCGACCTGCCCGAGCCGCGCGGCGACGTCGTTGCGGCGATCGCCGACGGAATCGGGAGCGCCAAGGGCGGTCGCGTCGCGGCGGAAACGGCGGTGCGCGGCTTCCTCGACGGGATCTGCGAGCTGCCCGAGACCACTGAAGTGCAACGTGCGGCGTCCCGCGTCTTGGGCGCGCTCAATGCCTGGATGCACTCCCAGGGCCAGCGGGACGCGAACCTCGCGGGCATGGGCTGCACGTTCACGGCGCTCGTGCTTCGCGGGCGCATCGCGCACGTCGTGCACATCGGCGACACGCGCGCGTATCGCCTGAGCGGCAATCGCCTGACGTGCCTCACCTCCGATCACGTAAGGCCAGGTGGCCGGGGCCGCTCGAGCACCCTCTATCGCGCGCTCGGTGTGGAGGCGGAGGTGCGGCTCGAGTACGCCGCCCAGCCGATGGCGCGGCACGACCGATTCCTCCTCTGCAGCGACGGCCTCTACGGGGCGCTGACGGACGACACACTCGCCGACATGCTGAGCGATCGCTCCGCGCCCGCGGACACGGCCCGGGCACTCGTCACCTCCGCGCTCCAATCCGGGACCAGCGACAACTGCACCGCCCTGGTGCTCGACGTGCTCGAGCTGCCGACGGCGGAGTCGGCGCACATCGGCGCCTCCATCATGCGCCTGCCGATCGTCCCGGTGCCGCTCGGCGGCGAGACGATCGACGGCTTCGTGCTCAAGGCGCTTCTGTCGGACGGGCGGTACAGCCGCCTCTTCGGCGCGACGGACGAGATCGAGGGAGGAGAGGTCGCACTGAAGTTCCCCAAGCCGAGGGTGGCGCAGGAAGCCGCGCATCGCGCGGCCTTCGTGCGCGAGGCCTGGGTCGGCACGCGCGTGAGCAATCCCGGGCTCGGCCGCATCATCGAGCTCCCGCAGGGGAGGCAGACCTGCCTGTACACGGTCATGCCGCTCTATCAAGGCGAGCTGCTCGAGACGCGGCTCGCGCGCCGACCATCGTTGGGGCTCGAGGAGGGCCGCAACATCGCGATCCGGCTCGCGCGCGCGGCGGCGGCGCTGCATCGCGACGGCATCATTCATCGCGACATCAAGCCCGACAACGTGATTCTCGAGGCGGACGGCGCGCTCAAGCTCATCGATCTCGGCGTTGTGCGCGTACGCGGCCTCGAGGACGCTCCGTCCGAGGAGATCCCCGGAACGCGCGCCTACGTCGCCCCCGAGATGCTCGCCGGAGAGCCCGGGAACGAGGCGACCGACATTTATGCTCTGGGCGTCACGCTGTTCCGCGCCTTCACCGGCGCGTTCCCCTACGGAAATTCCGATGCCGTGAGCCCGCCGAGCCGGGAACGGCCGCGCGAGCTCACCGTGCTGCGCCCGGATCTGCCGGCATGGCTGCAAGCGACGCTCGCGCGAGCGATCGCGACGGATCCCGCCGAGCGCTTCCGCGACATGAGCGAGTTCGCGGCGGAGATGGAGGCCGGCCCCGCGCGCGCGCCGATGTTGATCCGCCGGCCGCTGACGCTCTACGAGCGCGCGCCGCTCAGATTCTGGCAGGCGCTCGCCGCGCTCCTCGCGCTCGCCCTCCTCGTGTCGCTGCTGCGGCGCTGACCGTACCGCTACACTAGGGCCTTTGCACGCGAGGTGCCCGCTCCCATGCCGACCGTCTCCCGAGCGGTCAACGCCGCTCCGCGCTCCGAGCCTCTCGGCCGGCGCCTCGCGGTGGGCGGCCTCGCGGTGCTCACGCTCATCAATCTGCTCAACTATCTCGACCGCTACGTCGTCTCCGCGATCGTGCCGGATCTCGAGAAAGCCCACATGGGGCTCACGGACTTCCGGGCCGGCGCGCTGATGACGGGCTTTCTCGTCGTTTACATGCTCGCCGCGCCGCTGTTCGGCATCCTCGGCGACCGTGTCTCGCGGACGAGGACGATGGCCGTCGGCGTGCTCGTCTGGAGCTTCGCGACGGGCCTCTCGGGACTCGCGCGCAACTACCTGCAGCTGCTCGGCGGCCGCGCGATCGTCGGCATCGGCGAGGCTGCGTACGGCACGATCGCGCCGGCCTTGCTCGCGGATTACTTCCCGCTGAAGAGCCGCGGGCGCGTGTTCGCGGTCTTCTACATGGCGATTCCCGTCGGCTCCGCGCTCGGCTACATCGTCGGAGGCCTCGTCGATCACTGGTATGGCTGGCGGGCGGCGTTCTACGTCGCCGGCGTGCCGGGCCTCGCGCTCGCCCTCTGGTCGCTGCGCCTGCCCGATCCGCCGCGCGGCGTGCAGGAGGAGCCGGTGGCGGACGCCGCCAAGCCGGACTTCTCGATCTACTGGCGGCTCCTCGAGCGCCGGCCCTACCTGCTCACGGTGCTCGGATATGCCGCGTACACCTTCGCGGTGGGCGGGCTCGCGTTCTGGATGCCGACCTTCCTCGAGCGTGCGCGGGGCATCCCGGCGGCGCAGGCGACGACGGGATTCGGCGCGATCGTCGTCGCGACCGGGCTCGCCGGCACCTTCGCGGGCGGCTGGCTCGGAGACTACTGGCTCAAGTTCTCGCGCGAGGCCTACTTCTGGCTGTCGGCGCTCACCGCGCTCCTCGCCGTGCCGCTCTCGGCGGTCGCGCTCGTGGCGCAGGCGCCGGCGGTCTATTACTCCGCGATCGTCGCGGCCGAGCTGCTCCTTTTCATGTCGACCGGCCCGCTCAACTCGGCGATCGTCAACCTCGTCGCCCCTCAGGAGCGCGCCTCCGCCGTGGCGCTCAGCGTCCTCACGATCCACTTGCTCGGCGATGTCGCCTCACCGCCCTTGATCGGGGCGATCTCCGACCGCACGTCCCTTGGAGTGGCCGTGCTGATCGTGCCGGTCGCGATCGCCGTCTGCGCCGCGCTCTGGTGGGCCGCGGGTCGCGCCGCCCGGTCGAGCGGGGTCTTGGCGGCGGCGCCGCAGTGAGCCGCTCAGGCGCCGCTTTGCAGCTGCTCGAGCAGCGGGCCGAGCAGCGGCGCCAGGCGCTTGAGCTCGTCGCGATGGGCGAGCGAGAGGTCCACGAGGAGCGTTTCCGCCTTGGGCGTGAGCTCGATCAGCACCTGCCGGCGGTCCGTGGGGTTCGCGTGGCGCTCGACCAAGCCCCGCGACACCAGACGGTCGATCAGCCCGACGACGCTGTGATGGCGCACGCCGAGCCGCTCGGCGAGCTCCCCGACGGTCAGGCTCTCCTTGCCCGGGTAGCCCTTGATGGCGAGCAGCGCCTGGTGATGGTGAGCCGTGAGCCCCGCTTGGCGGGCCGCCTCTTCGCTGAAGGCGCCGAAGCGGCGCAGCAGGTCGCGAATCTCGGCGAGCAGCTCGTAGTCTGCCTTGGACAATGGTGCGACGCGGCGGGAGGAGGGGGTCGTGGTCATGAATGCCGTCAATGGATGAATTACCTCACAGAATATCGTGATACGATATAAATGGCGCGCCGCTCATGGCACGCTATCGATCCCCCCGATCCCCATGTGAGTCCATGTCGAATACAGGATTTTCCCCTCTCGTCCATCCCGAGTCGAACCATTCGGACCGTCACCCCCCGCAGCACGCCGGACAGCTGAGGGACTTCACCGCGGACAAGCGGCTGCTCGTGCTCTCGGCGATGGCCTTCGTCGCGGGCACGGGAGGCGCGGCAGCGGCCTGGGCGCTGCTGCATCTCATCTACATCGTCACGAACCTCGCCTACTACGGGCGGCTGAGCGGCGTCAACGTCGATCCGGGCGGCAGCCCGTTCGGCCTCGCGACAGTTCTGGTCCCAGTCGCCGGCTGCCTCGTGATCGGACTGATGGCCCGGTTCGGATCGGAGCGCATCCGCGGCCACGGCATCCCGGAGGCGATCGAGGCCATCCTCATCGGGCGCAGTCAGATCGATGCGAAGGTCGCGGTTCTGAAGCCGCTCTCCTCGGCCATCTCGATCGGCACCGGCGGACCGTTCGGCGCGGAGGGCCCGATCATCATGACGGGCGGCGCGCTTGGCTCGCTTTTCGCCCAGATGTTCAATTTGTCTCCGGCGGAGCGCAAGACGCTGCTCGTCGCGGGCGCCGCGGCCGGCATGAGCGCGACGTTCGGCACGCCGATCGCGGCAATCCTGATCGCCGTCGAGCTGCTGCTGTTCGAGTGGAAGCCGCGCAGCTTCGTGCCGGTCGCCGTTGCCTCTCTCGTCGCCGCCATTTGGAGGCCCTGGCTGCTCGGACCGGGTCCGCTCTTTCCCATGGCCCCGAGCCCCTCCGTGGGCCTGCTCGGGCTGGTGCTCGGCGCGGGACTCGGGATCGTGGGCGGGCTCGCTTCCGGCACGCTGACCCAGATGGTCTACAAGTCGGAGGACTGGTTCCAGCGCCTGCCGATCCACTGGATGTGGTGGCCGATGCTCGGCGGCGTCGTCATCGGCGTCGGCGGCTTGATCGAGCCGCATGCGCTCGGCGTAGGCTACGACAACATCGCGGCGCTTCTACAGGGCAAGGTCAGCGATCCGATGGCGCTGCGCCTGATGCTCGTCAAGTCGGTCATCTGGGCGGTCGCGCTGGGGTCGGGCACCTCGGGTGGCGTGCTCGCGCCCCTGCTGATCATGGGGGGCGTCGTGGGGCGGCTGCTCGGCGGCATCTTCCCCGTGGGGGATGCGCCGTTCTGGGCCCTGCTCGGCATGGCCGCCATCATGGGCGGCACGATGCGCGCGCCGCTCACGGGGCTCGTCTTCGCCCTCGAGCTCACGCACGACTTCAGCGCGATCGTGCCGCTCACGATCGCCTCCATCACCGCTTACGCGACGACCGTGCTGCTGCTCAAGCGCTCGATCCTCACGGAGAAGATCGCCCGGCGCGGCTATCACATCACGCGCGAGTACACCGTCGATCCGTTCGAGCTGATGCGCGTGCAGGACATCATGGCGAAGCCGGTCGACACGCTTCCCGCGCAGATGCCGCTCGCCGAGGTCGTCGAGTTCTTCACGGCTCCGAATGCCCCGAGAAGGCACAAGAGCTATCCCGTGGTCGACGCCTCGGGGAAGCTGGTCGGCATGGTCTCGCGCACGGACGCCCTGTGCTGGGTGGTCAATGGCCATCCGGCCCCGGGCACTCTGGGTGAGCACCTCGGCGGCCGAGAGCTCGTCGTTGGGTACGAAGACGAGCTGGTCGGGCGGCTCGCGGATCGGATGGCCGAGACCCAGGTGGGCCGCATCCCGATCCTGCGCCGCTCCGACTCGGCGCTCGTCGGCCTCGTGGCTCGGCGGGATGTCCTGCGGGTTCGCGCGGCGGTGAACAGCGAGGAGACCGACCGGGAGGCGCTGATCCGCATCGGCGCGTTCGGCCGATCCTCCGGCGGCTCTGGGGGCTCGGCCCGGCAGCACTCCTGAGGCGCGGGCCGCGCCGGCTGCCGCGTGGAAGGCCGAGGGGGGAGTGGGGACGCAAATCGCGTCCCCACTCACATCGTCCTGCGGATGAGCGACCGGCAAGTGCGCGCCTAACGTCCGGTCTGCCGTGAGACGATGCTTCCCGCAGGTTAAGCTAACGGCCTGAGGACGCTGCAGTTAACCCTCCGCCGATTACATCGGCGTAATGCGACGCATCACAGGGCCGCGGGCGTCCGCGCTGCGTTAGGGTCGTCTCGAAAGTGGGGCGTTGCAAATCATGGCGTTAAGGGATGTGCCGCGGCTAAATTGAGCACCCATTCACGGTCCGTCGCGGGTCCCCCGGCCGCGGCCGAGCCTCGCATTCAGAAGCTCAATACGCGAGCCGCGGGCACCGTCGGCCTCTACGTGCTCTGCAGCCGCATCCTGGGCGTCGTCCGCGAGCAGGTCTTCGCTGCGCTCTTCGGCGGCGGCCGCCTCATGGATGCGTTCACCATCGCGTTCCGCATCCCGAACCTGCTGCGCGACCTGTTCGCGGAAGGAGCGCTCTCCACGGCGTTCGTGACGACGTTCAGCAAGACGACCGTGGTGGAGGGCGATGACGCCGCCTGGCGCCTCGCCAACAAGATCGCGACGCTCGCCGTGATCTGCCTCAGTGC
>JASHSR010000042.1 GCA_030038645.1 Gammaproteobacteria bacterium | reverse complement strand
CGCGCCTGAAGCATGTCGGTCAGCAGCTGCTCGAAGCGCCCGAAGTCGTTGTCCAGCCGCTCGAAGAGCAACTGCGCATCGGCCGCGAGGCTCGCCTCGCTCTGCGCATCGAGCAGCGTGCGCCGGGCGGCGATGCGGTAGAGGCGCGCGGGCGAGTCCGCGATCGCGAGCTCTCCGGCTCCGCGCGCGGCGATCGGCAGGCGGGAGGCGAGCCAGCGGTTGAGCGAGTCGATCGTCTGGATGCGCAGCCTTGCCGGGCTCGCCTCGAGCGACCATCCGAGCCGCCGCGAGCGCTCCCTGGCGGCATCGGCCAGCTCGCGCAGCTTGCGGCCCTGCTCGGTGGACGCGTCGACGTCTCCGGCCAACGCGCGCGCCACCCGCTCCCGCATCTCCGCGGCGGCCTTGCGCGTGAACGTGATCGCGAGAATCTGCTCGGGCTCCTCGACTGTGCACAGCAGGCGCAAAAGGCGTTGCGTGAGCACCGTCGTCTTGCCGGACCCCGCGGGAGCTTCCAGCGCGACCGAGTGGCGGGGATCGAGCGCCTGCTCGCGCGCCGCGGCGTCGGGATCGTCCCCGTGCGCCGTGGCCGCATCGGAGGCTGCGGCGCGGGCGGGCGGATGCGGCGCGATGGGATCAGTCATCGCGCGATTCCCGTATCTCGCTCACGCGGCAGAGCGTGTGCAAGTGGCAGATGCGGCACGCGGACTCCACGGGGTCGACGGCCGCCGATCCTGCGAGAAAGTCTCGCGCGAGCTGCTCGAGGCGAGCTTCCCACCGGCGGATCTGATCCTGCCAGGCGGCGCTCGCCGGGACGGCCGGCACCCGAGGCAGGCGCCCCGGCCGGTCGGCCATGCCGCGGTAGGCGATGCGGCCGGTCGTGAGGTGCACCGCGGCGAGCGCACTCACGTCGCCGCCCGTGGCGAGCAAGTAGAGCAGCAGCTGCGGGTCGGTGAGGCGATCCGAGAGCCAGTCAAGCGGCGCCGGCTTGCCGGTCTTGTAGTCGAGAATCGCCCGCGTGCCGTCGTCGAGCTCGTCGATGCGGTCGATCCTCAGATCGAGATGCGCGCCGGCGAGCGTGAGGCGCTTCGGCAGCTCGAGCGCGCTCACCCGGAAGGGTGAGCGCTCGCGCTCGAGCGCGGCGAGCTCGAGGAGCAGCCGCACACTGCGCCGCCGCTCACGGCGCTGCGCCGCTTCGCCGGCGGGGGTCGAAGGCCGCGCGAGGCTCTCTGCCGCCGCGCGCGCGACGCAATCCTCGATCAAGCGCTCGAGTCCTCCGCTCGCCGCTTCCCGTTGCAGCCCCTCCGAGCCTCCCAGCTCGCGCCACAGGTGCTCGAGCGCGCGGTGCATCAAGCGGCCCCGCTCGCGAGGCTCGATGCCGGGCCGCGGCGCCTCGAGCGGAACGCACGAGAGTCTGAGCTCGGCGTAGGCGCGGAACGGACAGCGGCTCTGATAGTCGAGGGCCCGTGCGCCGGCGGGTAGCGGTACGCTCGCGGGCCAGGGGGTTCCGCTGTCGTCTCCGAAGGACTCGACGCGGCGCGTGGCCCTGACGCTTCGCGCGAGCGTCGAGGGGGCCTCGACCGGCGTCCAATCCTCGGCGCCGGGCAGCTCGGCGAGCAGCGGAGAGGCCAGGCAGCCGCGGTCGTCGATGCGCGCGGGCCAGCTCGCGACGAGCTCGGGAGCGGAGCGCCGCCATCGCTCGAGCAGGTCTCTCGCCCGCTCGAGACAGCTCGGGGCCGTGACCCCGGGGACGCCGGCACGGATCTGCGCGGAGAGCGGAATGAACGGGTTGGCGGCGGACGGTGGCGGCCACGCCTCCGCGTGCAGGCCGGCGATCCAGATGCCGTCGTAGCGCACCACGGGATCGCTCAGAGCGCCGCTCAGGGTCACCGCGGCATCGCCGCTCTGGGGCGCGAAGGACGTGCGGGCGGCGAGCGCCTCGAGCATGCGGCGGGCCTCCCGCGCATCGAGCGCCCCGAGAGATCCGCCGGCGGCAACGAGATCCGCGAGGAGCTCCTGGAGGTGCGCCTTGGCCTGCTGCTCGGCGCTCGTCAACGCGCGCGTGCCGGGCCACCCCAGGGCCTCGAGCGCGCGCTCGAAGCGCTGCGCCCAGCGCCGCATCGGCCCCGCCTCACGCGCTGAGCCGAGCGCTTGCATCGCGGTGTCGAGGGCCTCGCGAAGCGCCGTCGCGGCAGCCGCGAGCCCGGCGGGAGCGGCCTGCAGCGCCCTCGACAGCTCGAGCGGCGCGAGCTCGAAGGGGAGGACACGGCGGAGCCACTCGTCGAGCCGCGCCCGCTCCGCCGGCGCCGGGGCGCGCCAGAAAGAGGCTCGCAGCCACGCGCTCAGCGTGGCGAGCTCGAGCGCTCCGGTCAGAAACCCGAGTCCGGTGAGCGCGTGCCGGACGAGCGGACAGTCCGCGAGCGGCTCTCCACCCTCCAAGGCGACGCAGCCCGTCTCGCCGCCGCTCAATGCTGCGCGAGGCGCGAGCGCCTGCTCGAGCACCCGTGCGGCCTCGGCGCGGCGCTCGGAAAGATCCGGAACGATCACGAGCAGGCGCCGGCCGGGGTCCTCGGCGAGGCGCGAGCGGCACCAGCTCGCCGCAAGCTGCAGCTCCTCGGCGGGATCGCTCGCGCGGGCGAGGAGCGAGCGGCCCGGCACGGCCTCGCACGGATGCTCTCGCGCCGGCGGCGATCGGTCCGGCGCCTCCCGCAGCCAGGCGCTGCGCGCCACGCTCACCTCGCCGAAGCCGGCAAACGTCACGGGCCGGGATCGCCACCCCCGAAGCAGCGCGCCGAGCGCGTGACTCGGAGCGACGCGCGCCTCCCGGCATCGCGCCTCGACATGCTCGAGAGCGCGGGCGAGCAGCTCGCTCTCCCCCCGGCCCGACCCGCGGAGGGCTCCGCGGGGGATCGCCCAATCGAACATCAAGCGGGCGGCGCGGCTCAGCGAATCGGCGAGCGCGCCGTTCGATCCGATGCTGGCAGCCCAGCCGTCGCCGGACGCCGTCCCCTCGGACGCTCTCCCCTCGGAGGCCCTCCCCTCGGCCGGCGCATCTTGCGCCAGCCCCGCGGCGGTCGCCTCCCGCCAGAGCAACCATTCCTCGGCGGGCCGCAGCGGCCGCGGAATCGGCTCGCCGGCCTCCGCCGCGCGAAAGGCCTCGCGCTCGAGCCACGCTCGGAACGCGACGGCATCCGGAGTGCGCCAAGCCCGCTCTCCGCGAGCGATGCGCGCGATCGCGTAAGCGAGCCGCACGGCCGCGGCGCGCTGGGGAGAGGGCGTCACGACCGTGGCGCCGCTTTCCAGATCACGCTCGATCAGAGTATTGAGCGTAAGCAATTCAGAGGCTTACAGTACTCTTCAGGAAATTACATCAATGTCCCGCGCGCATCCCCGTGTACCGCGCGGGCCGTCGAGCGGGTCGCCGCGCCGCGAGCCGGAGCCCACGGACCCCGGGAGTTCCGGGGTCTCTTACTTGAACCGTCCCGAGGCCTCGACGACCTTGCCCTTCGCGCCGCCGCGCCGGCCCGCCGCGTAGCCCGCGAGGACCTCCTCGATCCGCGCGAACACCTGCCTGAGCAGCACGGCATCCGGCAGGTTCGTGATGCGGAAGTGCGTGCGGTACGGCACGTTGAAGCTGACGCCGGGCGCGACGAGCACGTGCTTCTGCTCGAGCAGATCGAGCGCGAATCGCTGGTCGTCGAAGTCGGCGAACTCGCCGGTGCGCACCCCGACGAATGCATACATGGCGCCCGCGGGCGGCGTCACCTGCAGGTAGCGGCTCTCGCCGACGGACGCGAGGATGGCGCGGCGCGATTCGTACAGCCGTCCGCCCGGCGCGATGAGCTCCTGGATGCTCTGGTAGCCGCCGAGGGCGGTTTGCACGGCCCATTGCCCGGGCACGTTGCTGCACAGGCGCAGCGAGCTCAGCAGCTCGAGCGCGCTCAAATAATCGCTCGCGCCGCGCAGCCGGCCGGAGAAGACGGCCCAGCCGACCCTATAGCCGCAGGCCCGATACACCTTGGACAATCCGGAAAGAGTGGCGCAGAGAGTATCCCGGACCAAGGTCGCCATCGGCACGAACTCGGCGCCGTCGTACAGGATCTGATCGTAGACCTCGTCGCTGAAGAGCACGAGGCTGCGGCTCTCGGCAAGCCGGGCGATTCCCTCGAGCACCGAGCGCGGATAGACGGCGCCGGTGGGGTTGTTTGGATTGATGACGACCAGCGCACGGGTGCGCGGCGTCACGAGGCGCGCGATCTCCTCCGGATCGGGGACGAAGCCGTTTTCCGGCCGGCAGGGGTAGTGCACGGCGCGGCCGCGGTTCAGCGTGACGGCGGCGGTCCAAAGCGGGTAGTCCGGGCTGGGCACCAGGACCTCATCGCCGTCGTTGAGCAGGGCGCGGAGCGCCAGATCGATGAGCTCGCTCACCCCGTTGCCGATGAAGACCTCATCCGCCGTGACGCCCTGCACGCCGCGAGCCTGCTGCTGCATCACGATCGCTTCGCGGGCGGGAAAAATGCCCTTCTGGTGACAATAACCCTCGGCGTTGGCGAGGTTCTCGATCATCGCGAGGCGCAGGGACTCCGGAGTACGGAAGCCGAACAGGCCCGGGTTGCCGATGTTGAGCGAGATGATCTCGTAGCCGAGCCGCTCGAGCTCGTGCGCGCGCCGGGCGAGCCGCCCGCGGATCTCGTAGCGGACGTGGCGCAGCCCCTCGCTCGAGCGAAGCATGGGTTCGGTGCTCATTTTAGCGAGAATACCCGCTCCCGGGCGGGGATGCACGGACCCACCGCTCATTGCGCCTCACGGCCGGTTGGACAGGCGCGCGCGCGCTTTCTAAACTTTCACCCCCACGATATAGTCAAGCGATACCCAGCTCATGGAATCCACCCGTCCCATCCGCGCTCTCCTCCGCGGCCTCGAGGCCCTCGCCGTCCTCAATCGCCGCGATGGAGCGACCGTTTCCGAAATCACCGGCGACATCAAGCTTCCCCGCACCACGACGTACCGCATTCTCGAGACGCTGAGCCAAGCGGGCTACGTGTACCGCGACCCGACGGACGATCGGTACCGGCTCACCGTCATGGTTCGCGGCCTCTCGGACGGGTTCGACGACGAGGCCTGGATCACGCAGATCGCCCGGCCCTGCATCAACGATCTGTGCAAGGAGATCGTCTGGCCGGTCTCGCTCTCCTCGCCCTCCGGCACCTCGATGCTGGTGCGCGACACGACCGATCACACGAGTCCGCTCGCCGTCGAGCGCCTGAGCGCGGGCTTTCGCATCCCGCTGCTCACGAGCTCCTCCGGGCTCGTGTACCTCGCCTTCTGCAGCGCCGAGGAGCGCGACTGCCTCCTCGAGATCCTCGCCCGCTCGCAGCGCGAGGAGGACCGGCTCGCGAGGAGCCGCTCCGAGGTGGAGAGGATCCTCGGGGAGGCGCGCGAGCAGGGCTACGCGACCGCGGTTCGCTCGCGCAGGGTCTCGGAGGAGATGGCGATGGCCGTGCCGGTGCTCGTCGAGGACCGGGTCCTCGCGACGGTCGCCGTGCGCTTCGCGGCCTCGGCCGTGCCCGCGCGCCTCGCCGTCGAGCGCTTCGTGCCGCGGCTGCGGGATACCGCTCAGAAGATTCGCGTGAAGTTCGTCGAGCAGCAGCGCAACTCGCCCCACCGCCCTCACTCGCAAGTCGCGCCGAACAGCTGAGTCGATGAGCAGATGCTTTGAGCCCAATATTGCGGGTCGGGCAGCGACCCGCAGAGGCTCTCGCCGCAGGCCATGCCCAAAGTACTAGTCGGGATCAAGCGCGTCGTCGACTACAACGTCCGTGTCCGGGTGAAGCCGGACGGCAGCGGCGTTGCGCTCGACGGCGTCAAGATGAGCATCAATCCCTTCGATGAGATCGCCCTGGAGGAGGCGCTGCGCATCAAAGAGCGCGGCGCCGCGGACGAGGTCGTCGTCGCGAGCGTCGGGAGCGCGGAGTGCCAGACGCAGCTGCGCACGGCGCTCGCGATGGGCGCCGACCGGGCCCTGCTGGTGGAGACCGCCCCCGCGGCAGGGGCGCCGGGCGGCGACCTCGGCCTCGAGCCGCTCACGCTCGCCCGCGTCCTGCTCGCGCTCGTGCAGCGCGAGCAGCCGCTCATGGTGATCCTCGGCAAGCAGGCGATCGACGACGACAACAGCCAGACGGGACAGATGCTCGCGGCGCTCTGGGGTCGCCCGCAGGCGACTTTCGCCTCGAAGATCGAGCTCGCTGCAGACAAGGCGACCGTCGTGCGTGAGGTCGATGCCGGCCTCGAGACGCTCGAGGTCGACCTGCCCGCGGTGTTCACGACGGATCTGCGCCTCAACGAGCCGCGCTACGTCAAGCTGCCCGACATCATGAAGGCCAAGCGAAAGCCCCTCGAGACCCTCAGCCTGAGCTCGCTCGGCGTTGAGGCCCGCGCCCGGGTGAAGGCCGTCCGCTTCGAGCCGCCCGCGCCTCGACAGCAAGGCATCCGCGTGCGGGACGCCGCGGAGCTGGTCGCCGCGCTCAAGCAAAAGGGGCTGCTCTAGTGGCCGAGGTCCTCCTCGTCGCCGAGCACGACGGCGCGACGCTGAGCCCGAGCGCCGCCCGCTGCGTCACCTGCGCGAGCGCGATCCCGGACGCTCGGATCACGGTCGCCGTCTGCGCGGCCGACGCCGGCCCGATCGCCGCCCAGGCTGCGCAGCTGCGAGGCGTCGAGAGAGTGCTGAAGCTCGAGGATGCGGCCCACGCGCATCCGCTCGCGGCCGTGATGGCACCGCAGCTCGCGGCCGTGGCGGCCGGCTACAGCCATGTGCTCGGCCCTTCGACGACCTTCGGCAAGGATCTGATGCCGCGCCTCGCGGCGCTGCTCGATGCGCCGCAGGTGAGCGACATCATGGCCGTCGAGAGCGCGACGCGCTTCAAGCGCCCGATCTATGCCGGCAACGTCATCGTCACGGTCGAGGTGCAAGGCGCCTCGACCATCGTCGGCACCGTTCGCACCGCCTCCTACGCGGGAGCGCCGGGCGGAGGAGCGGCGCGCATCGAGTCCGCGAGCGTCGGCGCGGCACCGCCGGCCCACACGCGGTTCGTCTCGATATCCGCCGCCAAGACCGATCGCCCCGACCTGCAGAGCGCCCGCCGGGTCGTCTCCGGCGGCCGGGCCCTCGGCAGCGCCGAGGGCTTCGAGCTGCTATACCGCCTTGCCGACAAGCTCGGCGCCGCCGTCGGAGCCTCGCGCGCGGCCGTCGATGCCGGATACGTCCCGAACGAGATGCAGGTCGGCCAGACGGGCAAGATCATCGCCCCCGAGCTCTACATCGCCATCGGCATCTCGGGAGCCATCCAGCATCTGACGGGCATCAAGGACGCGCGGACGATCGTCGCCATCAACAAGGATGCGGAGGCGCCGATCTTCGAGGTGGCCGACATCGGCCTGGTGGGCGATCTCTTCGAGGTCGTCCCGCAGCTCGAGAAGCTGCTTTCCTGACGGCGCCGCGCCGAGCCGCTACAGGCTCGCGAGCACGTGCTCGGCGGCGGAGACCTTGAACTCGCCGGGCGCCTCGACGTACACCTGCCGCGCGACGCCGTTATCGACGACGAGCGCGAACCGCTGACCCCGCGTGCCCATG
>JASHSR010000454.1 GCA_030038645.1 Gammaproteobacteria bacterium | reverse complement strand
TTCAACGGAGACGCTCGCGCGGCCCGAGGCTACGCCGCGCCGCGCGGCGCGGCCGGCACGCGCTCCGGCGCCTTCAGCGGCTTCAATCGTGGCGGGGAGACGAGGAGCTTCTCGGCGAGAGGACGCGCGAGCTTGGGTGGCGGAGGATTCCGTGGCGGCGGTGCGCCTCGCGGTGGCGGCGCGCCTCGAGGGGGAGGCCGGGGCCGGTGAGCCGAGGCTTGCTCGGATCTCGGCCGGCCCGTGGAGCGTCGAGCGGTTTTGAGACGGAGAGCCGTATGAGGCGAGTGAAACGAAGCCCCGTCCCGACGGGCCGGGCGCATCTTCTCGAGCTGGCGTTCGCCGCGCTGCTGGCGGGAGGCCTCGGCCTCTGCGCCCGCTCCATGGCGCAGCAACCGGGCCAGCGGACTTTCAACTCGCCGTCCGCCGCGGCGCACGCGCTCTTCACAGCAGTGCGCAGCAACGACGAACAGACGATCCTCGCGATCCTCGGACCGGACGGCAGGCGCATCGTCTCCTCCGGGGATGCGACGGAGGATGCCGACGACCGCGCCAACTTCGTGCGCAAGTACGGCGAGATGCACCGCCTCGCGAAGGAGCCGGATGGAACCCTGACGCTGTACGTCGGCGCGGAGAACTGGCCGATGCCCATACCGATCGTGCAGTCGGGGCACGCGTGGTATTTCGATACCGCAGCGGGCAGGAGGGAGGTCCTCTACCGGCGCGTCGGGCGGAACGAATTGTCGGCCGTCCGGGTTCTCGAGGAGCTCGTCGCCGCGCAAAAGGAATACGAGTCGGCGCACCACCAGTATGCGCGCCGCATCTACAGCACCCCGGGCATGCACGACGGGCTGTATTGGAAGCCTGCGGGGGGAGAGTCCGAGAGCCCCATCGGGCCGCTCGTGGCATCGGCCGTCGCCGCAGGGTACGCGGGACCGCACAGCGGCACCCGTACGCCGTATCGCGGCTACTACTATCACGTGCTCGTCGGTCAGGGGAGCCACGCGCGCGGCGGCGCCAAGAGCTATCTCGTGGATGACAGGATGACGGGCGGGTTCGCCTTCGTCGCCTATCCGGCGGACTACCGCTCCTCGGGCGTCATGACGTTCATCGTGGGGGAGGACGGGGTGGTGTACCAGAAGGATCTCGGCAGAAACACCGACGCCCTCGCCCGCGCGATGCATCAATACGATCCTGACCCGAGCTGGCAGCCGAGCGGGGAATAGCGCGCCGCACCCGCTCGCCGGACTCATGCGCTCGCGCCGCGGACCGGCGCATGGACTCATGCGCCGGATCAGCGCGCGAGCCGGGTCTCCTCCGCGCGATGGCAGGCGACCAGGCTGTCGCCGACTTGCCGCAGCGCCGGCCTCTCGCGCTCGCACCGTGCCTCGGCGAGCGGACAGCGCGTGCGGAACACGCATCCCGAGGGCGGCGCGAGCGGGGAGGGGATCTCGCCGCCGAGAGGCGCCGTGCGCCGCGCCCGCGCGCGCGCCGGGTCGGGGATCGGCACCGATTGCAGCAGCGCGGCGCTGTACGGATGGCGCGGCGCGCTGAAGAGCGCATCGCGCGGGGCAATCTCCATCACGCGACCCAGATAGAGCACGAGAACGCGGTCGCACGAGAAGCGCACCGCGGCGAGGTCGTGCGAGATGAAGAGGATCGACAGCTCGAGCTGCCGCTGCAATGCCTGGAGCAGGGTTGCGACCTGAGAGCGGATCGACACATCGAGCGCCGACAAGGGCTCGTCGCAGACGAGCAGCTCCGGGTCGAGCATGAGCGCGCGGGCGATGCCGATGCGCTGCGCCTGGCCGCCGGAGAACTCGTGCGGATAGCGGTTGAGGTGGGCGGACAGCAGGCCGACGCGCGCCATCATCGAGAAGACTCGATCGCGCTGCTCGGCGCGCGCGAGGCTGCGGCGGTGCTCCCGCAGGGGCTCCGCGATGATCTCCCCGACGGTCATGCTCGGGTCGAGCGAGGCGAGAGGATCCTGAAAGATGATCTGCAGGCGCTCGCGGAGGGGGCGCAGCGCCTTGCCGTCGAGACTGAGGAGGTCCGCGCCCCGAAACCAGACCTTGCCGCCGCTCGCCGGCACGAGGCGCAGCAGCGCCTGCGCGAGAGTGGACTTGCCGCTGCCGGATTCGCCTACGATCCCGAGGGTCTCGGCGCGTCCGACCGTGAAGCTCACACCGTCCACCGCCTGCAGCGCGCGGCCCCTCACCGCGAAGCGCACGGTGAGATCCTCGACTCGCAGCACCGGATCGCTCATGGATCGCGCCGTCCGAGGGGCCCTTTGTAGAAGCAAGCGCAGGCGTGCCCGTGCGCGATCGGCTCGAGCGGCGGCCGCTCCGCGCGGCAGCGCGCGAAGGCGTAGAGACAGCGCGGCTCGAATGCGCAGCCCGGCGGAAGCGCGGCCGGGTCCGGAGGGTTCCCCTGGATGCCGGCGAGCCGCGCCGGCAGCGGCCCGGTGACCTCGACGATGGACCGGCGCAGTCCCTCGGTGTACGGATGGCACGCGTGCGCGAACAGGCGCTCCGCGCTCGCCTGCTCCACCACGCGCCCGGCGTACATCACCGCGACGCGGTCGGCGACCTCCGCGATCACTCCCAGATCGTGCGTAACCAGTATGAGCGCGGCCCGCGTGCGCGCGCGCAGGTCGCGCAGCAGAGCGAGGATCTGCGCCTGCACGGTCACATCGAGCGCCGTGGTCGGCTCGTCGGCGAGCACGATGTCCGGCTCCGAGAGGAGCGTCATCGCGATGACGATCCGCTGGCGCATGCCTCCGGAGAGCTCGTGAGGATGCTGCGCGAAGCGCTGCCGCGGCTCGGGCACGTGCACCGCGTCGAGCAGCTCGAGCGCTCGGCGCCGTGCGGCGCGGCGGCCGAGGCTCTGATGATGCCGGACGCCTTCGGTGAGCTGCGTGCCGACGGTGAGGTACGGATTGAGCGCCGTCATGGGGTCCTGGAAGATCATTCCGATGCGCGCGCCTCGCAAGCGCGCCAGAGCGCGCTGCGGCGCGCCGATCAGCTCCTCGCCGCGGTAGCGCACGCTGCCGCCGAGCCGCGCCTGCGGCCCGTTGAGGCCGAGCAGACTCAAGAGCAGCTGCGTCTTGCCGGAGCCCGACTCGCCCACGATGCCGAGGAACTCACCAGGCGCGAGGTCGAGGCTCACGCCGTCGACGACGCGCACCGCGCCGGAGGCTGCCGGGTAGCTGACGGTGAGGTCGCGGACGGCGAGCAGCGGCGTGTCGCTCATCTAGAGCCGCTCCCGCGGGTCGAGGGCATCTCGCAGCCCATCGCCCAGGTAGCTGAGACAGCAGATGATCAGCGTCAGGAAGATCGACGGGATCACGAGCAGGTACGGGTGCGATTGCAGCTCGTTCGCGCCATCCGAGACCAGCGTGCCGAGGGAGGCAAGCGGCGCATGCACGCCGAGCCCGAGGAAGCTCAGGAACGCCTCGAACAGGATCACCGCGGGGATGGTGAGCGTCGCATAGATGAGGACGAGCC
Source organism: Gammaproteobacteria bacterium (assembly GCA_030038645.1). GTDB lineage: Bacteria > Pseudomonadota > Gammaproteobacteria > Steroidobacterales > Steroidobacteraceae > JASHUC01. The sequence goes on along the minus strand of JASHSR010000454.1, from coordinate 429 downwards.
CGAGCAGATTCGGTACCAGGTGCCTCACGATCATCCTCGGCGCGGGGACGCCGAGCGCGCGCGCGGCCGAGACGAACTCGCGGCTCTTGAGAGAGAGCGTCTGCCCGCGGACGATCCGCGCGATGTCGAGCCAGGAGACCGCGCCGATCGCGACGAACACGAGCAGGAAGTTGCGCCCGAAGAGCACCGTGAGGACGATGACGAGCGGAATGAAGGGCACCGTGTACAGGATGTCCACGAACCGCATCATCAGCGAGTCGGTGACGCCTCCGGCGTAGCCCGCCGCCGCGCCCCAGAGCACGCCGATCACGACGCTCACGAGGCTCGCGGTGATCCCGATGAGGAGCGAGATGCGGCAGCCCCACATCACCCGCACCAGCACGTCGCGGCCGAGATCGTCGGTTCCGAACAGGTGAGGCCATCCCGGGG
>JASHSR010000453.1 GCA_030038645.1 Gammaproteobacteria bacterium | reverse complement strand
ACAGCGCGAAAGTAGCCGTCGCGAGCCGTCTCAACGGGCGCGACATGACTCGCGAGGCCGGCCCGCTCGAGTTCTCGAGGGCGTTCGCTCCCACGGCGCTCGGTGCGGACGACGACCGCGGCTTCGTGCACATCGCCGTCCCCACGACGCTGTCGGCCGGCGCGTTCACTCCGGGCGGAGGCGTCACGGACGAGGCGACCCACCTCAAGCGGGCGGTGATCGATCCGCGCCTGCAGCCCTGCGTCGTGATCCACGATCCGGAGCTCTGCGTCGAGACACCCGAGGAGCTCTGGGTGAGTACCGGGATTCGCGTGTTGGACCACGCCATCGAGACGATCTACGCCAAGCGCGCGCACCCGCTCTCCGATGCGCTCGCCGTGCGCGCCATCCGCATGATCGTCGAGCACCTGCCGCGCTCGCTCGGGTCCTCCCCCGCGCACATCGAGCATCGCGGCGAGTGCCTGGACGCCGCTTGGCTTTCGCTCTACGGCGCCTTCAATACCGGCCTTGGCCTCTCGCACGCGCTCGGCCACCAGATCGGACCGGCGTGGGGCGTACCTCACGGCGTCACGTCCTGCATCGCGCTCGTGCCGACCATGCGGCTCATGGCGGACATCGCACCGGCGCGATTCGCGGATATCGCCGAGGCGCTGCGGCTGCCCTTCGACCCCGCTCGCGCGCGCGAAGGCGCGCTCGCCTGCGCCGACTCTGTCGAGGCCTTCATCGCGCGGTTCGGCGTGCCGACGAAGCTGCGCGCGCTCGGAGTCGCGCGCGAGAGGCTCTTCGACATCGCCGAGGCCGTGCGGGAAGAGCTCGAAGGGCTCGACGCGCTCGACCGCAAGCTCACGCCGGAGGAGATCCGCGCGTTGCTGCGCAGCGCCTACGAATGAGGCGGCATGAGACGGAATGAGGTGGCGCGAGCCGAATCGGCCGCGGCGCGACTCGGCTCAGTGCTGGCTCGGCGCCCGATGCTGGCTCAGCGCCGCGGAGCGTCGCGCCTGAAGCGGAGCCTCGGCGAATTGCCCGCGGAAGCGTCGCGCGAAGTGGCTCGGATCGGCGAACCCGCATCGCGCCGCGATCTCCGATATGGGCAAGCCGGCGAACCGGGGGTCGCGCAGCAGATCGCGCGCCCGCTCGAGACGCAGGCGCATGAGCTGCCCGTTGAACGTGGTGCCGGCGTGCGCGAACGCATAATGCAGGCTGCGCTTCGAGATATGGTGCTGGCCCGCCACGTCGAGCGGGGCGAGATCCGGCTCGTGCAGCCGGTCGCGCAGCGTGCAGAGCAGCTCCTCGTAGAGGGTCCGCCGGATTCTCGCGGGCGCAATGGCATCCGCGGCGAGGGCGAGCAGCACCGCGATCTGCTCGGCCACGACACCGTGCGGGAGGACGAGCTGCTCGAGAGCGTCCACCTCGAGGCTCGACAGCGCCGCATTGAGCGCGGAGCTCCATCCCCCGCCGGCGAACACGCGCGCCCCGAAGCGCTCGGGATACGGGATCCAGCGCTTCAGCCAGGGCTCGGGCAGGCGCAGCGCGAGCGAGCTCGTCGCCTCGGGACAGACGAGCTGATACGGCTCGGTGCCGTCGATCAGCACGCTCTCCCCCGCGTGCAAGTGAGCCTCGCGGCCGAGCTGCCGCAGCCGGATCCGGCCGGCCCGCAGCTGCAGCAGAAAGAAGACCGGGTAGCGCGAGTGGGCGATCTTGGCCCGGGTCCGCTGCACGCGCTGGCTCTCGGCGCAAACGAGGTTGACCGTCGTCGGACCGAGATCCGCCTGCTCGAGCCGCGCTCGGAAGCGGTCCCCGAGCGGCGTATCGATCTCGAGCTCGAGGAATCGGTCGCAGACCGTGTCGACCCAGTACGCCAGCGCGCGCCGCGGATCGACCTCTTCCGTCGACCAGCGGCGGGGACCTTGCGAGCCGAGTTCTGCCCTCACCCCTCGCACCCCGTGAACTGTCGGCCAATCGCCCGGCAAATTATAGTGCGGCGCCGGGGGCGGCGATACGTGGCCGTTGGGCTCGATGCGCCGGGCGGGCAAGGGCCGTTTCGGGAGGAGGTAGGCGATGCGCTTTGAAGGCAAAACGGTGCTGATCACGGGAGGCGCCACGGGTATCGGGCGGGCGACGGCGCTCGCGTTCGCCCGGGAAGGCGCGTCGGTCGCGATCGGCGACACCAGCGACCTCGCCGCCGAGACCGTACGGATGATCGAGCGGGACGGAGGCCGCGCGCTCTTCCAACCGACGGATGTCGCCTCCTACGAGCAGGTCGAGTCGCTGGTACGGTCCGCCGTAACCCGATTCGGGGGGCTGCACGCCGCGTTCAACAATGCCGGCATCCTCCCCGCGACCCGACCGCTCCACGAGGTCCGCCCGTCGGATTTCGACCGCGTCATCGCCGTCAACCTGCGCGGTATCTTCAATGCCCTGCACGCGGAGATCGCGCACATGCTTGGCCATGGCGGTGGCGCGATCGTCAACACCGCATCGGTCGCGGGCGTGGTCGCCGATCCCGGCATGTCGCCGTATGTCGCCTCCAAGCATGCCGTCGTCGGCCTCACCAAGGCGGCGGCGATCGAGTACGGCCGCCGCGGCATCCGCATCAACGCCATCGCGCCGGGCCTCGTGCGCACGCCGATGACGGAGCGCTGGCTCGCCGATGCGGCGTTCCGCCAGTCTTTCTTCGCCGAAGGGCCGTTCGCGCCGAGTCCGCTCGGCCGCGCGGCCGAGCCCGAAGAGATCGCCGGCACGGTGCTCCATCTCTGCTCCGACGCCGCAACGTTCACGATCGGCCAGATCGCCGTCGTGGACGGCGGCCAGACCGTGCGCTGAGTGCGGGGCGCAGGAGCGCCGGGCGTGCAGAGCGCGGCGTGGCGAGCGCGACGCCAAGAGCGGGGCGCGGAGAGTGGGGCACAGACCGGGGCGTGGAGAGCGGAGCGACGTGCCGCCAGCGGGGCGCGCTAATCACGAGGCTCGTGGACAGACTGGCCCGCGTACGCGAGGACCTCGCGCAGCTCGCCGAGGACGCGGTGCGGCCGGCGCGACTCGGGTTGATTGAGCCAGTCCTCGCGCTTCGTCATGCCGGTCGTCACGGCGAGCGCCGTCGCGCCCCCGCGGCGCGCCATGATCATCTCGACGATCGGATCGTCTCCCACGACGCCGACCGAGCGCACGGGAAGACCCAGTCTCTTCGCGACGAACCGCAACGCATGGAGCGACGGCTTGCCGGTCAGGATCGCGCGCGCCTTGGTGAGGCGGCGGATCGCGCCCGAGATCGTGAACGAGTACCCGATGGTCCGCCCGTGCTTGGTCGCGAAGAACGGCACGTCGGACGCCACATAGAGCTTCGCGCCGGCCCACACGGCATGGCACGCCGCCTCGATGTCCTTCATGCAGCAGTCGGGATGCCAGCCGACGTACACCGCATCCACCTCGCTCGCGCGCGTCTCGCCGGTGTGCGTGATCTCGATGCCCGCCTCGGCGAGCGAGTGGCCGACGCCCGGCGTGCCGAGGATGAGCGCCCGCTTGATCCCCCGCCGCACCATGTGATCGGCAGTGATGCTCGAAGGGGTCAGCATCTGATCGTTCTCGACCGGCAGGCCGAGCTTCCGCAGCTTCGCCGCCTGCTCCGCGGGGGGAAAGGCGCTGCCGTTCGTGAGCAGCACGAACGGGACTCCCCGCTCCTTGAGCGCCGAGAGCGTCTCGACGGCGCCGGGCAGCAGCTCGTAGCCGCCGAGCGAGCGGTCGCTCAAGAGCAGCGTGCCGTCCACGTCGAACATGAAGCCGGCAATGGCCGGCCGAGCCGCCTCGCGGCTCTCGCGAGCCACGGCTGACATCATGCTCGTCCCGGCGCAGCTGCGATCGCCGGCGCAGCCTTCGTGGCACCCGCCGCCGCACCTCCCGCCACGCCCGCTGGCGCGCCCGCCCCGGCGCGCCGCAGCTCCAACCGGAACCCCGCCTTCTGCACGGAGACCTGCGTGAGGTCTCGGTGCGCCGTCAATTTCCGCAGCAGCGCCAGGGTCGGCTTGGATGACGGATCGTAATGGCGCTGAGCCGGGCCGGCCTCGACCATCGCATCGACCTGCCCCGCGGGCATTGTCGCGCGCAGCAGAAGCTCCTCGTCGGAGAGCTTGAGCCCCAGCCGTCTCCTCAGCTCCGCAATCGGCGCCATGGGCGGCTCCGCCTTCAGCTCGCGCGTGCGCGGCAAGGACTCGATGCGGCTCATCACCTCGGGCGCGATCGGGACGTTCGGCTTGCCGAACCGGCCGAGCGCGTACCGGATGACCTCGTCCGGGATCACGGCATAGCGCTCGCGGCCCGTCACGTTCATCACGGCCTGGGTGATGACCATCTGCGCGAACGGCGTCATGACGATGGGCCAGCCGAGCTCCTCGCGCACGCGGCCCAGCTCCTCGATGACGGCGCCCTCGAGGTGCGACAGCCGCGCCTCCGCGAGGTGGCGCCGCATGGTCCCGATCGTGCCGCCCGGGAGCTGGTGGTGCAGATAGGCGGCGTCGAAGCCATGCGGCCTGCCGGCGGGCAAGCCTTCCGCCTCGGCGAGCCGCGTGAAGTAGGCTCCCACCTCTTTCAACGCGTCGGTATCGACGTGCACCGTGTGACCGAGCGCGCGCAGGTTCGCGACGATGCGCTCCGACGGAGGATTCGAGTTGCCGTCCGACGCCGCGCCCGAGGCGCATTGAACCGCGCTCACGCCGTAGCTCGGCGCGTCCATGTAGGTGTGCTCGGCGAGCCCGATGGTGCAATGCGAATGCAGCTCGAGCGGCTTCGCGCCGAGCTGTGCCTTGATCGCCGGGATGAGCGTCGCGGCGCGCTGTGGAGAGAGCAGCCCTCCCGGATCCTTGATGTAGAGCGCATCGATGTCCGCGCAGGCCGCGAGCTTGCGCGCGCGCTCGATGTAGTGCGCGTCGTCGTGGATCGGGCTCAGCGTGAAGACGAGCGCCGCGATGACGAACTCCCCCCCGCCCTGCTTCACCATGCGCGCGCAGGCGACGTTCGAGTCGGCGTCGTTCATCGGATCGGCGAGGCAGAAGCGCCGGATGCCGTTGCGTGCGAGCGTGCGGAAGGCGAGCGCCATGAACTCCGGGCTCGCCGTCTCCCATGAGATGAAGCGAAACCCGGTCGACATGAACTGTAGCGGCGTGCGCGGCGTCGCCGCCGCCATGAGCCGGATGCGCTCCCAGGGGTCCTCCTTCTTGTAGCGGACGGCGACGCCCATATGAGTGGACGTCGTGAAGTCGATCGCCTTGAACCCGGCGCGATCCATCACGGGCGCGATCGTCAGCGTCTTCGCCGTGTCGACACCGAGCGCCGCCCAGAGGCATTGATTGCCGTCGCGAAGCGAGGTCTCGACGATCTGAAGGTCAGCCATGATGCGAATTCTCCGAAAGATGAGGGGCGCCGTGCGCACGCGCGAGCAGCCGTGCCACGAAGCCCGTGTCCACGCCGCCCGCCCGAAACTCCGCGTCGGTGAGGGCGGCGGCATGGAACGGAAGGTTGGTCGCAACGCCCGCGACGCGCGCCACCGCGATCGCCTCGCGCAGGCGCGCGAGGGCGGCCGGACGGTCCGGCCCGTGCGCGACGATCTTGGCCATGAGCGAATCATAGAACGGAGGAATGCGCGAGCCGCTCTCGATGTGCGTATCGACGCGGATGCCGGCCCCGCCGGGCCAGGAGACCTCGGTCACCCGGCCCGGGCTCGGCTGGAAGTCCCGCGCCGGATCCTCCGCATTCACCCGGCACTCGATCGCGCATCCGCGCGGGCGTATATCGCCCTGCCTCAGGCGAAGCCCGGCGCCCTCGGCGATCGCGATCTGCTCGGCGACGAGGTCCACCCCCGTCACCGCTTCCGTCACGGGATGCTCCACCTGGATGCGCGCATTCATTTCGAGGAAATAGAAGGCGTCCCGCTCCACATCGACGAGAAACTCGACGGTACCCGCGCCGCGGTAGGCGAGCCGCTCGGCGAACCGTACGCCGGCCTCCTGAATGCGGCCGCGGAAGGCCTCCGTCAAGCCCGGCGCGGGCGTCTCCTCGATGAGCTTCTGGTAGCGGCGCTGCACCGAGCAGTCCCGCTCGCCCAAGTGAATCACGCGGCCCGCGCCGTCGCCGAGGACCTGAACCTCGACGTGACGCCCGCGGGTGACGAACCGCTCGAGATAGACGCGCGCATCGCCGAACGCGGCCCCCGCCTCCGACGAGGCGAGCTCCATCGCGTGCGGTAGATCCTCCAGCCGATCCACGCGCTTCATGCCGCGCCCGCCGCCGCCGCCGACCGCCTTGACGAGCAGCGGGACGCCGATTCGCCGCGCGAGCGACAGGGCCGCCTCGGCGGTCTCGACCGAGCCGCCCGGAACGACCGGCACGCCTGCCGCCTCGGCCTCGGCGCGGGCGCGGAGCTTGTCGCCCACGGCCTCGATCTGCGCGGCGGTGGGACCGATGAAAACGATCCGCTGCGCCTCGCACAGGCGCGCGAGCTCCGCCCGCTCCGAGAGAAAGCCGTAGCCGGGATGAATCGCCTGCGCCTCGACGCCGAGCGCGGCCTGGACGATCGTCTCGATCCTGAGGTAGCTCTCCTTGGGAGGCGCCGGTCCGATGCAGATCGTGCGATCCGCGAGTCGCGCCGGCAGCGAGTCGCGGTCCGCCGCGGACGCCGCGAGCACGGTCTCGACGCCGAGCGTGCGGCACGTCCGGATGATTCTCGCCGCGATCTCTCCCCGGTTGGCGATGAGAATTCGGCGAATCCCCGCCACGATCAGCCCGCCACGATCAGCCCGTCTTGCCGACCCGCAGCAGCGTCTCGCCGTATTCGACGAGCGCGCCGTCGCGCGCGAGGATCTCCGTCACCCGGCCTCGAACGCCCGCGCGGACGGTGTTCATCAGCTTCATCACTTCGATGATGCCGATGATCGTCTCCT
>JASHSR010000452.1 GCA_030038645.1 Gammaproteobacteria bacterium | reverse complement strand
GATGCGGCGCTCTTCGAGCGCATCTGCGCCGGAAGGGTCCGCTTCTGACTGCTTAGCTCAGGCTGTGCAGCCCGCATCAACGGTCAAGGTGATGCCGGTGATGTTCTTGGCCTCGTCGCTCAGGAGGTACTTGACGGCGGAGGCGATGTCCTCGGGACCCCCGAGCCGCTTGAGCGCGCTGCGCCGCTTGATGCGCTCGCGGTCCTCCTCCCCGAGCTCTCGAGTCATCTCGGTGTCCACGAAGCCCGGCGCGACGGCATTGACCGTGATGCCGAGCGGGCCGACCTCCCGCGCCAGAGATCGCGTAAAACCGATCAAGGAGGCCTTGGTGGCGGCGTACGCGGAGAGGCCGCTGTAGCCGGTCGAAGCCACGATGGACGCCACATTGACGATCCGGCCCGCCTTCTCGACCATCATGGAGCGCAGCACGTACTTCGCGAGGATGACAGGGGCGACCGTGTTGAGCCTCACGAGCTTCTCGATGTCCTCATCGCGCATCATGGAGAGCATGCCGTGGGTCCCAAGCCCGGCGTTGTTCACAAGCCCATAGAGCGCCCCAAACTCCTTGCGAAGCCCCCCGATGAAGACTCCGATGCCGTGGAGGTCCGCCAGATCGTAGCTTCGGAAGTGCAACGCCCCTTTCCGCGAGCGCTTGATGGCCTTCGCCGCAGCCTGAAGCTCGGCCGTTTCCGCGCGCGCCACGGCGATCACGCGATCACCCCGCGCGGCGAGGGTCGAGGCGATCGCGAGGCCCAGGCCACGACTGCCCCCGGTGACGACGATGTTACGCATTGGGGCGCACCAGCTTTCCGGATGGCGAGACTTCCAGCGCGGGGACAAACCGAATGATCGCGGGGACCTTGTAGGGGGCGAGGGTCCGCCGGCAGGTCTCGAGTATTTCCCGGCTGAGCGCGTCCTCCGCGGGACGGTTGCGTTGCCCAGCCACGCGGTCGGAGAGCACCACGTCGGCGGCGACGAGGGCTCCCGTGATCGGGCTTCGCCGCGCCTTGACGAGCGAGATTCGCACCCACGGGTGGGAGTTGATGGCCGCCTCGACCTCCTCGGGATGCACCTTGAGCCCCCCGACATTGATGACGCCGCCGCTTCGGCCGACGAAATAGTACCGCCCGTTGCGCAGCTCCACGCGGTCGCCGGTCTCGACGTAGCCGTCCGGCGCCTTGAGGGGCGGCGCTCCCTCGCCAAGGTAGCGTACGGCGTTGCCCGCCGAACGGATGCGCAGGATGTCATCGACGACCTGCATCTGGACACCCGTATCGGCGTCGGTGCCCGCCATACCCACCAGGCTCGCCGGAAAGCCGGCGAGTCCATCGCCCACCTCGAATGCGACGCCAGCCTCGGTCGTGGCAAACGCGTGCGCAACCCGTGCATTCGGGTAGGCGGCGTGCAGGTGATCGAGGATCGCCTGATCCGCGATCTCCCCCGACAGCCGGACGTATCGGGGCGCGATCCGCGCCGTCGCGCCGCTCATGAGGGCGCTCCGCCAGTGCGACGGCGTTCCGGAGATGTGCGTGACGCTCACAGAGCCGGCGCGAGCCAGGAAACCAGGCACGGACTCCCCGGGGCTCGAGAGCACCAGCGAGCCGGCACGTAGCGCCCTGAAGAAGATCTGCAGACCCCCATAGCGGCGGATATCGTAGAACGTGCCCCACACGACGGGATCTGCGGGTCGCTGCTCGCGAGCCAGAGCGCTATTCAGGCTTGCGAGGGTGTGCAGAACGAGCTTCGGTGCACCCGTCGTTCCCGAGGTCAGAAGCACCCATTCGGTGTCGTGGGAGGGCCGCCGCGTGACCTTGCCGCCGATAGGCAGCTTCAGGGTCACGACGCAAGAAGAGATCCGGAGTCCTTTCGTCTCGAGGCCGGAGGCGTCACGAAGACAGGCGTCGGCGCCCGAGCTCTCAATGGCACCCGGCAGGTGCTCGCGCGCCACACCTGGTGGACAGAGCACGATCCGCCGCGCAACGCCGTCGAGCTCGAGGAAGGCGAGCGCCGCACTCAGCTGATCGTGAGCAGCGATGAGCACCGTACGCCCGCGCAACTCCTCGAGCCGACCGCCGAGGCTCGAGCCGTGCGTGAGATCGGCCAGCTTGACGATTGCATCGGCGCCGTAGAGAGCGCCGGACGGGACACCCCCTACCGCCGCGATGAGCTCCCAAAGCCGCATCGACTCACTGCGGATGACGCTCGTAGAGCCTCACGAAATCGCCGAAGGTGACCGGAAAGTCGACCGCTTCGTCTGCATTGAAAGGATCGAAGCCCAGCGAATCTTCGAGCCGTGCGACGATGATGGCGAAGCTCAGCGAGTCGAGCCCGGAGTCGAGCAGCTTAAGGTCATCCGCGAGCGGTGCCAGCTTTCGCCCCTGCTCCTTGGCGACTTCCTTGAACAGCGATGCAATCGTGGGTCGTACCGACATCACTTGGCCTCTGATCAATAGGCTGTAAATTTTGCGAGGCTCCGAGCCTGCCGAGCCCGGCTGCAGTGCTGCGTCGGGCTCGGCGGGCCGCAAAGTCCTAGTGAACCACGAGGATGATACTCGGAATGTCCCCTGGGTTTAGATCCTCGACCACCGCCGTGTTGCCATCCACGCTGACATTGCCGGCGAGCGCGCTACTGCCCGACGGGGTAATCGCCAGCGAGCCATCCGCCGTGACCGAATATGTTCCGGCAATCGGCTGGTTGGTGGCAATTGTCTCGCCATCGTTCACCGCCTGACTGCCGGAAAAGCTGCCTTGGCCATCGAGCGTCACCGCGCCCGAAGTACCGATGCTTCCGGTTCCGCCACTCAGCGTTGAATACGAATAGACGCCACTG
>JASHSR010000451.1 GCA_030038645.1 Gammaproteobacteria bacterium | reverse complement strand
TACGACCCGCCGCTCGGGCGGCTGTGGTCGGCCAATGCGCGGGCGACGAGCGATCCCGCGGCGCTCGATGCGATCGGCGGCGAGGACGCCGCCGTCGGAGCGCAGTACACGCTCGGCGCGCGGGCCCGCCAGATTCGCGATGCGCTCCTCGAGATCGACCGGCCCGCCACGACGAGCGACATGCTTCGCATCCAGCTCGACGACCGAGCCTTGTTTCTCGCCCGCTGGCGGGGCCTGATTCTGAGGCTGCTCGACGGCGCGGCGCTCGCCGGCGAGCCGGGGCGCGCCGAAATGAGAAAGCTCGTGTCCTCGTGGGATGCGCATGCGGACGTGGATTCGGTCGGCTACCGGCTGGTGCGCGCCTTCCACGACCGAACGGCGAGCGCGGTCTGGCAGATGATCCTCGGCTCGCTCGGGGTGGCGTCGGACGATCCGCCGCCCTCTCAGTTCGAGCGGCCGCTGTGGACGCTCGTCACGGAGCAGCCGCTGCACATGCTCTCCGCCGATTACCCGAGCTGGCGCGCGTTTCTGCTCGCGCAGCTCGATGGGACGGTCTCGGCGCTCGAGGCGCGCTGCGGAGCGCTCGACCGCTGCCGCTGGGGCGCCGCGCATCCGGTGCGCATCCGCCATCCGCTGTCCCGCGCGCTGCCGATCCTCTCGCGGCTGATCGACATGCCGGCGCTCGAGCTGCCCGGCGACCACGACATGCCACGCGTGCAGGACGGCGCGTTCGGGGCGTCGGAGCGGTTCGCCGTCTCGCCGGGGCACGAGGCCCAGGGCTATCTGCACATCCCGGGCGGGCAGTGCGATCACCCGCTCTCGCCCTACTATCGGGCCGGCTTTCGCGCATGGGCCGAGGGCAAGCCGCTGCCTTTCCTGCCGGGCCCCGTTGAGCACCGCCTGATGCTTCAACCTGCGCGCGGAGCGGTAAACTGACGGATATGGGCACCAGCCGCCGCGCCTGTCCCGAGCGAGCCTGCATTCGTACCCGCCTCGAGCGAGCCTACATGCGCATCCGCCTCGAGGGAGCCGGCGTGCGCAGCCAGCTCGAGCGAGCCTGCATTCGTGCGACAGCCTGACAGCTTGCTTCCCCTCGGCAGGCCTCGGCGGCCGGTCATGGGCATCGTCCTCACGGGGGGCGGCGCGCGGGCGGCGTATCACATCGGAGTGCTGCGTGCGCTGAGCGAGCTGCTGCCGCGAACGCGCAATCCCTTTCCGGTCATCGTCGGCACTTCCGCGGGCGGCGTCGCCGCGGCGGTGCTCGCCTCGCAGGCGCACCGGTGGCGCAGGGCCGTGACCGGGCTCGAGGACGTGTGGGCCAACTTTCGGGCGTCGCAAGTATTTCTCGTCGACCCGGTGCACATGCTGCGCGCCGGGCTGCACTGGGCTCTCGCGCTCGCGACGGGCGGCCTGCTGCTCACTCCGCCGAAGTCGATGCTCGACAACTCCCCGCTGCGCGCGCTGCTCGCCGCCCAGATCGACTGGTCGGGAGTCCGCAAGAGCATCGAGCGCGGCCACCTGCGCGCGGTCGCTCTCTGCGCGACCAGCTACGCGACGGGCCAGTCGGTAACGTTCTTCGACGGCGTCGCGGAGATCTCCAACTGGGCGCGCTCGCAGCGCCTCGGCCGCCGCACCTCGCTGACGCTCGATCATCTGATGGCGAGCGTCGGCATTCCGCTGCTGTTTCCCGCGGTGCCGCTCGGGGATGAGTACTTCGGCGACGGCGCCATGCGCCAGCAAAGCCCGTTGAGCCCCGCGGTGCACCTCGGAGCCGACCGACTCCTCGTCGTCGGCGTGCGCGCGCGGCGCGCGGCCGGCGTCGCGGCGACGCAGCTGCCGACCGCCGCGCCGACTCCGGGGCAGATCTTCGGCTTCATGCTCGATACGCTGTTCACGGATCAGATCTTCGCCGACCTCGAGCAGCTCGAGCGGCTGAACGAGCTGGTGCGCGCCGCGCCGCAGGCGGCGCCGGGGCTGCGTCTCATCGACACGCTGATGCTCGCGCCGAGCGTCGATCCGCGCGAGGTGGCCGCGCAGCACGTGGGCGACATGCCGGGTGGGCTGCGCGCGCTGCTGCGGGTCATCGGAGCGGGCGATCTCGCCGGCAGCCAGCTCGCGAGCTATCTGATGTTCGAGGCGGGCTACACGCGCGAGCTCATCGCGCTCGGCTACCGCGACGCGATGGACGCGCGCACCGCGCTGCTCGCGTTCATGAGCGGCGAGCGGCTGCCGCCGGTGCTCACCGCCCCCGGCGTCGCCCAGGCAACGTGATATCCGCAGGAGAAACGAGGTCATTCATGAAATACGCTCTGCCCGTGACGCGCGCGGAGAGCTTCGCCGACTGGTATCAGGCGGTCGTCGGGGAGGCCGATCTCGCCGAGGAGTCGGGGGTGCGGGGTTGCATGATCATCCGTCCCTGGGGCTACGGCATCTGGCAGAGAATGCAGGAGCTGCTCGACCGGCGCTTCCGCGAGACCGGCCACGAGAACTGCTACTTTCCGCTGTTCATTCCCCTGAGCTTCATCGCAAAGGAAGCCGAGCACGTCGAGGGATTCGCGAAGGAGATGGCGGTCGTCACCCATCATCGCTTGAGGATGATCGACGGCGCGCTGCAGCCGGACCCCGACGCGAAGCTCGAGGAGCCCTTGATCGTCCGGCCCACCTCGGAGACAGTGATCGGCGCCGCCTTCCAGCGCTGGATCCGCTCCCACCGCGATCTGCCGCTGCTCCTCAACCAGTGGGCAAACGTCGTACGCTGGGAGATGCGTCCCCGGCTCTTCCTGCGCACCACGGAGTTCCTGTGGCAGGAGGGTCACACGGCCCACGCCACGGCGGAGCAGGCGCGGGAGGAGACGCTGCGGATGCTCGAGATCTATCGCTCCTTTGCCGAGGACGCGCTCGCGATGCCGGTGATCGCGGGAGAGAAGCCGCCGCACGAGCGCTTTCCGGGCGCCGAGAGCACGTTCTCCATCGAGGCGATGATGCAGGACGGCAAGGCGCTGCAGGCGGGCACGGCGCACGACCTCGGAACGAACTTCGCGCGCGCCCAGAACATCCGCTATCAAACGGAGCAGGGCGATCTCGCCTACGCGCAGACGACGAGCTGGGGCGTCTCCACGCGTCTCGTGGGCGGAGTGGTGATGACGCACGGCGACGACGACGGTCTGAGACTTCCCCCGATCATCGCGCCCCGGCAGATCGTCCTGGTGCCGATCCTGCGCGATCGCCCCGAGGATGCCTCCGTCGTCGAGTACTGCGAGTCGCTCGCGGCGGAGCTCGGCGCCGGCTCGGCGCTCGGCGAGCCGATTCGCGCGCTCGCCGACCGCAAGGGCGGTCGGCCGGTCGACAAGCGGTGGGGCTGGATCAAGCGCGGGGTGCCGATCGTCTGCGAGATCGGCGCGCGCGACGTGGCCGCGGGGACGGTCACGCTCATTCGCCGCGACCGTGCCCGGCAGGGGGAGAAGATCGCCTTCTCGAGCCTCGAGCGGGCGGCGTTCGTCCGGGGTGCCCCGGCGCTGCTCACTGAAGTACAGCAGGCGCTGCACGATGAAGCGCGCGAGCGCCTGCGGGCGGGCGTCCGCTCGGACCTCGCGACGCTCGCGGCCGTCGAGGACTACTTCAAGGAATCGGACGGCGCGGAGAGCTTCCGGGGCTGGGCCGAGGTGCCGTGGGCGCGGCCCGAGGGAGCGGCGCTCGATGCCGTGGAGCGGCAGCTGAAGGCCCTCAAGCTGACGGTCCGCGTCGCGCCGCTCGAGCAGGCGCCCTTGCAGGGCGAGCGCTGCCTCTTCACCGGGGCGCCGGCGAGGGAGCGGATCCTCATCGCGCGCGCGTACTGAGCCTCGAGAGCTCTGCCGTCGGGCCGCGCGGTTCGTCACCCGTGCGCCCCGGGCCGCCGCACCCGGCGGCCGCGGCTCCTACTTGGCCGCGTCCCTACTCGGCCGCGTCCCTACTTGGCCGCGTCCCTACTCGGCCGCGGGCGGTAGCGGCGGCTCGCCCGGCAACGCGCAGTGCCGCGCCGCGACCTGCATGTGGCGCGTGGCGAAGCGCGCCG
>JASHSR010000450.1 GCA_030038645.1 Gammaproteobacteria bacterium | reverse complement strand
GGGCTGCCCGCCGCTGCTCGCGCGGCTCTGCGATGAGGGCCTGCGAGTCTCCCTCGAGACGAGCGGGGCCATGCCGCTCGATGAGGTGGACCCGCGCGTGGTGTGCGTGGTCGATGTGAAGACTCCAGGCTCGGGCGAGGAGCGCCGCAACCGCTACGAGGAGCTCGCGCGCCTGCAGGCGAAGGATCTGGTGAAGTTCGTCATCTGCGGCCGCGAGGACTACGAGTGGAGCCGCGCGAAAGTGAGCGAGCTCGCTCTCGCCGAGCGGTGCACGGTGCTCTTCTCTCCGAGCCACGAGCAGCTTCCCGCGCGGGAGCTCGCGGACTGGATCCTCGAGGACCGGCTGCCGGTGCGGTTGCAGATCCAGCTGCACAAATATCTTTGGGGCAACGTGCCCGGGAAGTGACGATGAGCGTGCGCGCCCGCGGTCGAGCCGTCGTGCTGCTGTCTGGCGGACTCGACTCCGCGACGACGCTCGCCCTCGCGCGCGACGACGGCTTCGAGTGCTACGCGCTCTCCGTCGGGTACGGGCAGCGGCATATCGCCGAGCTCGATGCGGCGGCGCGCGTCGCGAGCGCGCTCGGGGCGCGCGAGCATCGCGTGATGCGCGTCGACCTCGCCGGCATCGGCGGCTCGGCGCTGACGGACCCGCGCATCGCCGTGCCGGAGGCTCCGACGCGCGGCATTCCGGTGACCTACGTGCCCGCCCGCAACACGATCATGCTGGCGCTCGCGCTCGCCTGGACGGAGGTGCTCGGCGCGCGCGATATCTTCACCGGCGTGAACTTCGTCGACTTCAGCGGATACCCCGACTGCCGGCCGGAGTTCATCGAGGCGTTCGAGCGGCTCGCCGCCCGCGCGACCAAGGCGAGCACGGAGGGCGGGGGGGCGTGCCGCATCCACGCGCCGCTCATCGAGTGGACGAAGGCTCAGATCATCCGGGAGGGCGTGCGGCTCGGCCTCGACTACGGCATGACCGTGTCGTGCTATCAGGCCGACGAGCAAGGGCGCGCGTGCGGGCGCTGCGATGCGTGCCGCATCCGCCGCGCCGGGTTCCAGTCGGCCGGCATCGCGGATCCGACGCGCTATCAGCCGCGCTGAGCCGGCGGCCGAGCGGGTCCGCTCGGGAATCCGCGCAGGGTCGCGAACTCCTCGAGCGCGGCGCGCTCCGTCCACAGGCGATTGACGGGGGCGGACTCGTCGCGGTAGCCGAGCGACATCCCGCAGAAAAGCATCAGCTCGGGCGGCAGCCCGAGGAACTCTCCGACCGTCCGATGCCACCCGGCCCAGGATTCCTGTGGACACGTGTGCAGGCCGCGCTCTCGCGCAAGAAGCATGATGCTCTGCATGAGCATGCCCACGTCCGCCCACTGGTCCGGCCCCATGATGCGGTCGATGGCGAAGAAGAGCCCGACGGGGGCGCCGAAGAACTCGTAGTTGCGCGCATACTGCTGCAGGCGCCGCTCGCGCTCCTCGCGCCCGATGCCGACCAGGGCGTACAGGTCCTCGCCGCATTTGAAGCGGCGCGAGCGGTACGGCTCCTTGAGGTTCGGCGGATAGATGTTGTACTCCGTGCCCTCCCCGAGCGGATGCGCCGCGATCTTCGCGCGGACTCGCTCGATGAGCTCCCTGAGCGGCTCGCCGGTCAGGACGTACACGAGCCACGGCTGCAGGTTGCCTCCGGAGGGCGCGCGGCTCGCCGTCGCGAGGATCTCGCGGACCGTGGCTTGCGGGACCGGAGTGCCGAGGAAGGCGCGGCAGCTCATGCGGCTTTCGATCGCTTCGGTGACGTCCAAGCAGAGGACCTCGATAATGGCGTGGGCGATTCGCTCGGGCGAAGGGCGCCCCGAGCGCGGGCATGATAGACGGAATCGGAGGCGCTTCCATGTACGCACTGTATATCGGCAACAAGAACTACTCCTCGTGGTCCCTGCGCCCGTGGGCGCTGATGCGCGAGCTCGGGATCGCGTTCGAGGAGAGGAGCCTGCGCTTCGGCGATGCGCCGAGCTGGGAGAGCTACCGAAGCATCTGCCCGAGCGGTAAGGTGCCATGCCTCATCGACGGCGAGCGCACGGTGTGGGACTCGCTCTCGATAGCAGAGTATCTCGCCGAGCAGCACCACACGGTCTGGCCGCAAGCAGCGAGCGCACGGGCCTGGGCTCGGTCGGCGGCGGCGGAGATGCATTCGGGATTTACCGAATTGCGCGACCGCTGCTCCATGAGCTGCGGCGTTCGCGCGCGGCTGAAGGAGTTTCCGCCGGCGCTCGAGCGTGAGATCGCGCGGCTCGGAGCCTCGTGGAACGAGGGTCTGCGGCGCTTTGGAGGTCCCTTCCTCGCGGGGCGGGCATTCACGGCCGTCGATTCGTTCTATGCGCCGGTAGCGTTCCGGATCCAGACGTATGGACTCTCGCTCGATGGCGCCTGCACGGCCTACGTCGAGCGGCTGCTGGCGCTGCCGTCGATGCGCGAGTGGTATGCCGCGGGGCTTGCGGAGACGTGGCGCGATCCACCGCACGAGGTGGAGATCGAGCAGATGGCGACGATCACGGAGGATTTGCGGGCGAAGTAGGGGGCGGTGGGCGCGCGCGGTGGGCGCGTGGCGTGTAGTATCATCCGCGGCCCCGCGGACCGCGCACGCGGACGGGGTTGAAAGCGCGGGGCGTTAGCTCAGTCGGTAGAGCATCGGACTTTTAATCCGCTGGTCGGGGGTTCGATTCCCCCACGCCCCACCAGTAGCAATTTGCTTGTTGAAACAAACACTTGTTGACACGTATACAGCGCTGAGATTTTAGCCAGAAACGGTTTCCGAAAACAGGGCCTGTTTCTTATTCCTTCGGTTGCACGAGTGGCGTGACGAGCGCCGTCACTTTTCGGATTCCCCGGTCGTATGTTCCGCGCGTCATGGCCATGCTTGCGTGGCCCGCGCGCTCGAATGCCTCCTGGATATCCTTCGAGTCCGAAACCGACTTGGCTCTCAGATCGTGAAACGTATAGCGCTCGCTGATAAGACCATTCCGAACGGCCTTGTTCATCGTTCGCTGCC
>JASHSR010000449.1 GCA_030038645.1 Gammaproteobacteria bacterium | reverse complement strand
GGGGATCGACTGGTTCGAGTTGCACGGAACGCTCGATTTTGGCGACACGGTCGCACACCTGCCGGAGGAGCTGCGCTACGAGGAGATCTCCTTGCCGCCCCGCCCGCGTCTCCTCGTCAAGGTGGCGAGTGGCGCCTGGCAGCACGATCGGCTCCATGGGTGGCTGAGCTTCGACTACAGCGGCGAGATCGTCGCCTCCGACGACCCGGGCCGATGTGTCGTTCAGGCCATCGAGCGCCGAGCAGTCGTGCGCGATCGGGCCGCCGAGCTCGGGGCGAGCGAGCGCCTACGCCAGCTCGGTTGGCGCCCACTCCCCTCGTACGCGCCGGCCGGCGAGCGCTCGGCGCTCGAGCTCGCGGCGACTCGCCTGCCGCAGGTCGTTCGCGAGCTCACGGCGGAAGGCTGGCACGTCGAGGCCCACGGCAAGGTGTACCGCTCGCCCGGCCGCTTCGCGCTCGGCGTGAGCTCGGGGATCGACTGGTTCGAGTTGCACGGAACGCTCGATTTCGGGGACACGGTCGCACATCTGCCGGAGCTGCTCGCGGCGGTCAAGCGCGGCGAGAGCGTGGTGCGGCTCGGCGACGGCAGCGTCGGTTTGCTGCCGGAGCAGTGGCTCGAGCGCTATGGGCTGCTCGCCGGGCTCGGCAGCACGCAGGACGACCACGTGCGCTTCACGCGCAGCCAAATCGGCTTGCTCGATGCGCTGCTCGCGGCGCAACCCGACGTGGAGCGCGATGCGATCTTCACGCAAGCCTGCACGGAGCTGAGGAGCTTCTCCGGCATCGAGGCCGCCGATCCGCCCGCCGACTTCCGAGGCGAGCTGCGCCCGTATCAGAAGGAGGGCCTCGGCTGGACCGAGTTCCTCCGCCGCTTCGGCTTCGGCGGCTGCCTCGCCGATGACATGGGTCTCGGCAAGACGGTGCAGGTGCTCGCGCTGCTCGAGGCGCGCCGCCAGCTGCGGCGTGTGGACGAGCACTCGGGCGAGCGTGCCCGACCCGGGCGCACGGCCGCCTCCGGCCGCACCGGCCCCTCGGACCATACCGAGCCCTCGGACCGCGGCGGCAGCTCGGCCCGCATCGGACCCTCGCTCGCCGTCGTGCCGAAATCGCTGCTGTTCAACTGGAAGGCGGAGGCGGCGCGCTTCGCGCCCCGGCTGCGGATTCTCGATCACACCGGACCCGAGCGCTCGAGCGGCAACGAGCGCTTCGAGGACTACGACCTGATCCTCACGACCTACGGGACGCTGAGACAGGACGCCGCGGACTTCAAGGACGTGCGCTTCGATTACGTGATCCTCGATGAGGCGCAGGCGATCAAGAACGCGGACTCCGCCTCCGCCAAGGCGGCGCGGCTGCTCAAGGCGGACCACCGCCTCGCCCTCTCCGGCACCCCCATCGAGAATCATTTGGGGGAGCTCTGGAGCCTCATGGAGTTCCTGAATCCCGGCCTGCTCGGCGCAGCGTCGGTCTTTCGCCTGACGCGCGGCGCGGGCCGCGACCCCGACGAGGACACGCGCAGGGTCCTCGCGCAGGCTTTGCGACCGTTCATATTGAGACGCACCAAGGAGCAGGTGGTCCGGGAGCTGCCGCCGAAGGTCGAGCAGACGCTCTACTGCGAGCTCGAGAGCCGGCAGCGCCGGCTCTACGAGGAGCTGCGCGATCACTACCGAGGGACGCTCCTCAAGCGCATCGATCGCGAGGGCCTCGCGCGCTCGAAGATCCAGATCCTCGAGGCGCTCCTGCGGCTGCGCCAGGCGGCCCTGCATCCGGGGCTGATCGATGAGCGCCGCACGAGGGAGCCCGCCGCCAAGCTCGAGACGCTCCTGCCGCGGGTCGAGGAGGTGCTCGAGGAAGGCCACAAGGTGCTCGTGTTCTCGCAGTTCACCCGCATGCTCGGGATCCTGCGCGAGAGCCTCGACCGCGAGTCCGTCCCCTACGAGTACCTCGACGGCCGCACGCGGGACCGCGAAGGCGCGGTCACGCGGTTTCAAACCGATCCCGACTGCAAGCTCTTCCTGATCAGCCTCAAGGCCGGCGGCCTCGGCCTCAATCTCACGGCCGCGCAGTACATCTTCCTCCTCGACCCCTGGTGGAACCCGGCCGTCGAGGCCCAAGCGATCGACCGCGCGCACCGCATCGGACAGACGAGCCAGGTGTTCGCCTATCGGCTCATCTCCCGAAACACCATCGAGGAGAAGGTGCTCGAGCTGCAGGGCCACAAGCGCGACCTCGCCGAGTCGATCGTCGGCGCCGACAAGAGCCTGATCCGCAACCTGCGCCGCGAAGATTTGGAGCAGCTGCTGTCGTGACTGGGCGGAAGGCCCGCAGAAGAATTCCTTCTCATCCGGACGTCCGACGCGACCTCCAGTACGGACGTCACACCAGGCAACGGCGTGATCCGCTGACGAGATCGGTGACCGCCATGCCGCGAGCCGCTCGCCGCGCGACGGCCAGGGGCTGACTCAACGAAGCGCATCGCTTGGGGTTGGCGCGACCTCGACCGCCCGCGATTTGTCTAGGCCGCTCCCGGCGTGTACCCTTCTCGCCTCCTTGGCAGGGGTGCGCGGCGGCTGACGCAGGCCGTGCGGGCGGTCGCGCGCTTTCCTCCCCGTCCCCATCGTCTAGAGGCCTAGGACATC
>JASHSR010000448.1 GCA_030038645.1 Gammaproteobacteria bacterium | reverse complement strand
CCTTGCTCCGCGAGCGCCTCGCGCACCTCGCCGGCGCCGAGCGCGCGCAGCAGGCTCGCCACGCGATCCGGATCGCATCGGCACTCGAAGCGCACGGGAGCGCCGGCGAAGAGGCGCAGATCCCGCCGTCCGAAGTTGCGCGCGAGCATCCGCTCGACGGGCGAGCCGAGCAGCTCGCCGCGTCCCACCGAGCCGATGCCGTGCTGCGCGTCCCGCCAAGCGGACTGCGCCTCGGCGTCCTCGAGCGAGTCGCGGCTGCCGGGCAGCTGCTGGATGAGCAGCCCGGCAGCGTGCGTCTCGTCGGCCGCGAGCCTCACGCGCGTCGGCAGCTGCTCGGAGGAGGCGAAGTAGTCCTCCAGGCACTCGGCGAACGAGCGCCCGGCGAGCGGCACGATGCCTTGGTAGCGCGCCTCGCGCTCCGCGGCCTCGACGGTCACGACGAGCCGCCCCTCCTCGCCCACCAGCCGCCGAAACATCTCCGGCGTGAGGACCGGCCGCTCGTCCGACACCGCGCCTGAGTCGGACCCCGCTCCCACGTTCGGGTCTGCGCTTAGGCCTGCGCTTGAGCCCGTGCCTGCGCCTGACGCTTTCTCGGCGGCGGTCGGCGGCGCCTGCGCGAGGCGCTCCTCATCGACGCGGACCAACGCGCGGACGCTGAAGTCGTGCGTGCACTGCGAGACGAGCAGCCGGGCGGCCCCGTTGCCGTGCAGCTGAAGAGTGAGCGTGCCGCGGAACTTGAGGGTCGCCGCGAGCAGCACGGATGCGCTCACGGCCTGGCCGAGCAGCTCGCGCACGGGCGCGGGATAGTCGCGGTGCTCGCGCAGCGCGCGCCAGGCGTCCTCCATGCGCACGAAATGTCCTCGGACGGGGCGATTCTCGACGATGAAGCGGCGAACCACGTCGCGGGCGGGCAGGCTCGAGGGTCGGGTGTCCGAAGTCATGGCCTCACAATGGGGCAGCCGCCGCCACAACTCAAGAAGAGAGCTTCCGCTTCAACAGCTCGTTGACCTGCGCCGGATTCGCCTTGCCCTGAGTTGCCTTCATGACCTGCCCGACGAAGAACCCGAAGAGCTTGTCCTTGCCCGCGCGGTAGTCGGCGAGCTGCCCGGGGTTCTTCGCCATGATCTCCTCGATCACGCGCTCGATCGCCGCGGAGTCCGTGATCTGCTTGAGGCCCTTCTCCGCGATGATCGCGTCGGCGTCGCGGCCGCTCGTCCACATGGCCTCGAACACCTCCTTCGCGATCTTGCCGGAGATCGTCGCGTCGCCGATCCGCTCGAGCAGCCCCGCGAGCCGGGCGGGCGACAGCCGGCTGCGTGCGATGTCGAGATTGTCGCGATTGAGCGCGGCGGCGAGCTCGCCCATCACCCAGTTCGCCGCGAGCTTCGGCTCGCCCGGCACCCGCCGCACCACCTCCTCGTAGTACGAGGCGAGCTCGCGGCTCGCCGTGAGAACCCCCGCGTCGTACGCGGAAAGGCCGTACTGCGAGGCGAGCCGCTCCGCCTTCTGGTCCGGCAGCTCGGGCAGGCTCCTGCGCACCTCCTCGATCAGGCTCGGCGGGACTGCGAGCGGCAGCAAGTCGGGATCCGGGAAATAGCGGTAATCGTTCGCCTCCTCCTTCGTGCGCATCGAGCGCGTCTCGCCCTTGTCCGGATCGTAGAGGCGCGTCTCCTGCACCACCCTTCCGCCGGCCTCGATGAGCTCGATCTGGCGAGCCACCTCGTAGTGAATGGCCTTCTCCACGAAGCGGAAGGAATTGACGTTCTTGATCTCCGCGCGCGTGCCGAGCTTCTCCGAGCCCCTGCGGCGCACCGACACGTTCGCGTCGCAGCGGAACGATCCCTCCTGCATGTTGCCGTCGCAGATCTCGAGATAGCGCACGAGCGTGTGCACCTTCTTCATGTACGCGACGGCCTCCCTGGCCGAGCGCAGATCGGGCTCGGAGACGATCTCGAGCAGCGGCGTGCCGGCGCGGTTCAAGTCGATTCCGGTCCAGCCGGCGAGGCCCTCGTGCAGCGACTTGCCGGCGTCCTCCTCGAGGTGCGCCCGCGTGATGCCGATGCGCTTGCGGGCTCCATCCTCGTGCAGGATGTCGAGCGCGCCTTGGGCGACGATCGGCAGCTCGTACTGGCTGATTTGATAGCCCTTCGGCAGATCGGGATAGAAGTAATTCTTGCGCGCGAAGACCGAATGGCTCGCGATCCGGGCGCCGATCGCGAGTCCGAATTTGACGGCCATGCGCACCGCCTCGGCGTTGAGCACCGGCAGCACGCCCGGGTACCCGAGGTCGATGAGGTTCGCCTGCGTGTTGGGGGGTGCCCCGTAGGCCGTCGGCGACCCGGAGAAGATCTTCGATCGCGTCGCGAGCTGAGCGTGGATCTCGAGCCCGATGACCGTTTCCCAATTGTCATGCGCTGCGCGCAGGTTCTCACGGGGTTCGCTGGGCGAGCCCCGTCCATTTGGATCGGTCACTGCCACGTTACTCATAGCCGGGGGGGACGCGGCGGTGCCAGTCCGTCTCGCGCTGGTAGGCGTGCGCTGCGTTGAGCAGCCGCTCCTCCGCGAAGTGCGGACCGATGATCTGCAGGCCGATGGGCAGCCTCTCGACGAAGCCGCAGGGAATCGACAGCGCCGGCAGGCCCGCGAGATTCGCGCCGATCGTGTAGATGTCGTTGAGGTACATCGTCACCGGGTCGGCCGTCTTGGCGCCGAGCTCGAACGCGGCCGTCGGCGTCGTCGGGCCCATGATGACATCCACCTCCGCGAAGGCGCGCTCGAAATCCGTCGCGATGAGCTGGCGGACTTTCTGCGCCTTGAGATAGTAGGCGTCGTAGTACCCGGCGGACAGCACGTACGTGCCGGTCATGATCCGCCGCTTCACCTCGGCGCCGAACCCCTCGCCGCGTGAGCGACGGTACAGATCGGCGAGATCGCGCGGATCCTTGCAGCGATACCCGAAGCGCACGCCGTCGTACCGGGCGAGATTCGACGAGCACTCGGCCGGGGCGACCACGTAGTAGGCCGGAACGGAAAGCGCGATGTGAGGCAAGCTCACTTCTCTGAGACTCGCGCCGAGCCGCTCGTAGACGGCGAGCGCCGCCCGGACGCACCGCTCGTTCTGCGGCTCGAGCCCCTTCTCGAAGAACTCCTTGAGCAGGCCGATCTTGAGGCCGGCGATGGGACGCTCGAGCGCGGCCGCATAGTCGGGCACCGGCCGATCGACACTGGTCGAGTCGCGCGGATCGAAGCCGGCCATGGCCGTGAGGACGAGCGCCGCATCCTCCGCGCTCACGGTGATGATGCCCCCCTGATCGAGGCTCGAGGCGAACGCGATCATGCCGTAGCGCGAGACCCGCCCGTACGTCGGCTTGATGCCCGTCACGCCGCAGAGCGCGGCGGGCTGGCGGATGGACCCGCCGGTGTCGGTGGCCGTGGCCGCCGGCGTGAGCCGGGCCGCGACCGCCACCGCCGAGCCGCCCGAGGAGCCGCCGGGGACCCGCCGCGTGTCCCAGGGGTTGCGCACCGGACCGTAGTAGCTCGTCTCGTTCGACGAGCCCATCGCGAACTCGTCCATGTTCGCCTTGCCGAGCATGACCATGCCGGCGGACCGCAGCTTGGCCACTACCGTCGCATCGTAGGGGGAGACGAAGCCGTCGAGCATGCGCGAGCCGCAGGAGGTCCTCACCCCCTCCGTGCAGAAGATGTCCTTGTGAATGAGCGGCATGCCCGTGAGCGGGCCCGCCCGGCCCGCCGCGATCTCACGGTCGGCCGCCTGCGCCTGCGCGATCGCGGCGTCGCCGGTGACGGAGATGAGCGCGTTGAGCGCGGGCTGCGCGGCCTGCACGCGGCCGAGCAGGTCGCGGGTGAGCTCCACGCTCGAGAATTCCTTGTTGCGCAGGCCGGCGGCGAGCTCGGCCAGGGTCTTGCTCGTCACTCGATGACCTTGGGCACCAGGTACAGGCCGGCCTCGACCCGAGGCGCATTGAGCTGATACCGCTCGCGATCGTCGCGCTCGGTGACCTCATCCGGGCGCAGCCGCTGAGAGAGTCCGGGCAGAGGATGCGCCATGGGTGTGACGCCCGCCACATCGGCGCGGTCGAGCTCGCCGACCAGATCGAGGATGCGCGCGAGGCTCGCCTGGTAGACGGGAAGCTCGGCCTCGGTGAGGTCGAGCCGCGCGAGGTGAGCGATGGTTTCGATCTCGGTGCGCTTCATAGTCTGATCGAGTTCGCAAACTCAAGAAAAAACGGCGCGAAATCATACACCTCGCCTTGCTGAATGTCGTCACGGTTGATATGTTACGCGCCACTCTTGGGGGTCCCTCCCGGTCTCTTAAGCCTACATCTTTCATGTTCAAACGCTTGCGCGGCTATTTCTCCAGCGATCTGTCGATCGATCTGGGCACGGCGAACACTCTGATCTACGTTCGCGACAAGGGCATCGTGCTCAACGAGCCCTCCGTGGTCGCGGTGCAGGACGAGCCGACTCGGGGGGGCAAGGTCATCGTTGCCGTCGGCTCCGAGGCGAAGAACATGCTCGGCCGCACCCCCGGCCACATCACCGCCGTGCGCCCGATGAAGGACGGCGTCATCGCCGACTTCACGTACACCGAGAAGATGCTGCAGTACTTCATCAACAAGGTGCATGGCAACCGCATGCTGAAGCCCTCGCCGCGCGTGCTGGTCTGCGTGCCGTTCGGCTCGACCCAGGTCGAGCGCCGCGCGATCCGCGAGTCGGCCGAAGGCGCGGGGGCCCGCAACGTCGCCATCGTGAGCGAGCCCATGGCCGCCGCGGTGGGCGCCGGCCTGCCGGTGCACGAGGCGCGCGGCTCCATGGTGCTCGACATCGGCGGTGGCACCTCGGAGGTCGCCGTGCTCTCGCTGAACGGCATCGTGTACGCGAACTCCGCGCGCATCGGCGGCGACCGCTTCGACGATGCGATCATGAACTACGTCCGCCGCAATTACGGCATTCTGATCGGGGAGGCGACGGCCGAGCGCATCAAGATCGAGATCGGCTCCGCCTATCCCGGACAGCAGGTGCGCGAGCTCTCCGTGAAGGGGCGCAACCTCTCGGAGGGCGTGCCGCGCAGCTTCACGCTGAACAGCAACGAGATCCTCGAGGCGCTGCAGGAGCCCCTGCAGAGCATCGTGAGCGCCGTCAAGCAGGCGCTCGAGCAGACGCCTCCCGAGCTCGGCGCCGACGTGGCCGAGCGGGGCATCGTGCTCACGGGCGGCGGCGCCCTGCTGCGCGACATCGACAAGCTGCTCACCGAGGAGACAGGGCTCCCCGTCGTCGTGGCGGACGACCCCCTCACGTGCGTCGCGCGCGGTGGCGGGCGCATTCTCGAGCTGATGGACGAGCTGGGGCCGGGGCACTTCGGCTTGGAGTGAGCTGTCGCCATTGGCCGCGTTCGCCGCAGGCTCATACCGCCCGTCGCCGGGACGAGGGGCCTCACCCGGCTTCCGCTTCACGCTGTACGCGATCCTCGCGATCGTGCTCATGTTCCTCGACCAGCGCCGCGGCTGGCTCGAGCAGGCGCGCTATTACCTGAGCGCGGCCGCCTACCCGCTGCAGCTCGCGGTGAACTCGCCCACGGCGGCGTGGCAATGGCTCGAGCAGAGCTTCGAGACCCGCGAGGCTCTCGAGGCGCAGAACGCCGCGCTCCTCACGCGCGAGCACGCGCTCGAGCTCAAATCGCAGCGCTTCGAGGCGCTCGCGCGCGAGAACGGCGAGCTCCGCGGACTGCGCGACGCCCTGCCACCGGTCGCGGACCACTGGATCGTCGCCGAGGTGGTGAACGTCGAGCTCAACAGCCTGCGTCAGCGCGTGCTGATCAACCGCGGCGCGCGCAACGGCGTGTTCAAGGGGCAGGCCGTCATGGACAGCTACGGGCTGCTCGGCCAGACGATGCACGTCGGCCCCTGGAGCGCGGAGGTCATCCTGCTCACCGACCCGGAGCACGCGGTGCCGGTGCAGATCGAGAGAACGGGCGTGCGCACCATCGCCGTGGGCACGGGCGACGCCGAGGCGCTCGCCTTGCCCTATCTGCCGTCCAACGCCGACGTGAAGCCCGGCGATCTGCTCGTCACCTCCGGCCTCGGCGGCGTGTTTCCGCAGGGCTATCCCGTTGCGCGTGTCACCGAGGTGCGACACGACGCCGTGCAGCCGCTCGCGCAGATTCGGGCGAAGCCTCTCGCGCAGCTCGACAAGTTGCACGAGGTCATGCTCGTGTGGTTCCAGGTCGACCATCCCGCGGCGCCGACCGGACTCGCCGGCGGGACCACGGTCGATAGCGACCTCACGACCGGCAACCCGGCCTTCCAGCCCCTCCCCGCACCCGCCCACCAGGCGCCGGGGCGGTCTCAACCCGCCAAGGCGGGAAGTCCACGTCCAGCGTCGGGGTCCGCGCGCGCCAAAGGCGCGCCGTCCTCGCACCGCTCCACTCCTGCTCAGTCAAAGCTAACGCATACTGAGACGAAGCCAGCGGCCAAGCAGGCGACCCAGCAGCGGGCCAAGCAGGGGACCCAGCAAGGGACCACCCAGCAAGGGACCCAGACCGGGTCGGCCACAGAGCCCGGGGCACACCCATGAGTGCCCGTCAGTCCGAGCCCCGCGGCCGGATGGTGCTGACGGCGCTCGTCGCGTTGGTCCTGTCCGTCCTGCCCCTGCCGCATTGGCTCGCGGTCGCGCGTCCAGCGTTCCTGGTCCTCACCGTCCTTTACTGGTCCATCGCCGCGCCGCGGGCGGGGGGCCTCACGCTCGGCTTCGTCTCCGGCCTCGCACTCGATGTATTTCGTGGCGCAGTTCTCGGACAGCATGCGCTCGCCCTCACGACGATCACCTACGTGGCCGTGCGCGAGCATCAGAAGATTCGCTCGAAGCCTGCGTTCCAGCAGGCCCTCATCGTGTTCGGCGCGCTCGCCGTGTACGAGTTCATCCTGTTCGCCATCGACGGCTGGAGCGGGCACCCGCTCACGACCCCGCTGCGCTGGGTTCACACGGCGACCGGCGCCATCATCTGGCCGCTCGCAACCGCCGTGCTCGAGCGCAGCCATTCCCCGCGTTGAGCGCGTAGGCTTAGCGCATGGTCCGGGGCGTCAACATCAAGGATCACTGGAGAGAGCAGCGGCTGTTCGTGCGCCGCTCGCTGCTCGCGGGCACGATCGTCGCGCTGCTCACGCTCGTCCTGTGCGCGCGGCTGTACATGCTGCAGGTCGTGCGGCACGACTACTACTCGCAGCTCTCCCAGGGCAATCGCATTCGCGTCGAGCCGATCCCGGCCGCCCGCGGACTCATGTTCGACCGCAACGGCGTCGTTCTCGCGGCCGGCCAGCCCGCCTACCAGCTCGAGCTCGTGCGCGAGGAGGTCCCGAATCTCAAGTCGACGCTGAGAAGGCTCGTCGGCATCGGATTGCTCACCGCCGATGAGCTCCCCGAGATACGCCGGAACATCCTCTCGCGGCGCAGCTTCGACAGCGTTCCCATCCGTTTGAGGATGTCGGACGAGGACGCGGCACGCTTCGCCGTGCACCGCTTCGAGTTCCCCGGCGTCGACATCAAGACGCGGCAGACGCGGCTCTATCCCTACGGTCCGCTCGCCGTGCACGCGATCGGCTACGTGAGCGCCATCAGCGAGCAGGACCTCGCGCACATCGATCGGGCGGCGTACGCGGGCACGGCGCTGATCGGCAAGCTCGGCGTCGAGGCCGCCTACGAGAAGCAGCTGCACGGCACGAACGGCTTTCGCGAGATCCTGGTTGACGCCCAGGGCCGCTCGGTCGAGAAGCTCGGCGCGCTCACGTTGCAGCTGAAAACCCAGGCTCCGGTC
Organism: Gammaproteobacteria bacterium; assembly: GCA_030038645.1. Classification (GTDB taxonomy): domain Bacteria; phylum Pseudomonadota; class Gammaproteobacteria; order Steroidobacterales; family Steroidobacteraceae; genus JASHUC01. The sequence goes on along the minus strand of JASHSR010000448.1, from coordinate 2,026 downwards.
GCCGGGGACAACCTCGTCCTCGCGCTCGACCTCAAGACGCAGGAGGCCGCCGAGCAGGCGCTCGGCGACCGCCGCGGCGCGGTCGTCGCCCTCGACCCGCGCAACGGCGACGTGCTCGCGCTCGCGAGCCATCCGGCGTTCGATCCGAACCTGTTCGCGCGAGGCATCACGCGCGCTCAGTACGCGGCCCTCGCGAACGACCCCGACAAGCCGCTGCTCGATCGCGCGCTGCGCGGAACGTACCCGTCGGGCTCGACGATCAAGCCGGCCCTCGCGCTCGCGGCGCTGACGGATCACGCGGTCGATCCGAACCACAAGGTGTTCTGCAACGGAGTGTTCCGCCTGCCGGGCAGCCGGCACGTGTGGCGCGCGGACAGGGACGATCCGCGCGGGTGGATCGCCCTGTCGCAGGCGATCTCCCAGTCCTCCGACGTGTATTTCTACGGGCTCGCCGCGACGCTCGGGATCGATCGGATCGCGGCCTTCCTCGGGCCCCTCGGCTACGGACGGGTGACCGGCATCGACATCGGCGGAGAGAAGCCGGGCCTGCTGCCGACCCCCGCGTGGAAGCGCAAGGCATTCAAGCGCCCCGAGGATCAGGTGTGGTTTCCCGGAGAGACGGTCAACATGGGCCTCGGGCAAGGCTATCTGCTCGTGACCCCGCTGCAGCTCGCGCACATCACCGGGATCATCGCCGAGCGGGGCCGGAGCTTTCGGCCACGGGTCGTCAAGGGCATCCGCGACCCCGACGGGCGCGTCCGCTGGCTCGCGCCGATCGAGGACAAGCCGATCCTCGGCGTCGCCGACGCCGATTGGACGCTGGTGATCAATGCGATGATCGGCACGACGAAGTGCGACCGGTATTGCGGGACCGCCTGGACATCCTTCAAGGGCGTCGCCTACACGGTCGCCGGCAAGACCGGAACGGCGCAAGTGTTCACCGTGGCGCAGAACGCGCGGTACAACGCGAAGATCGTCCCGGAGCGCCTGCGCGATCACGCGTGGTTCATCGCCTTCGCGCCCGCCGAGGCGCCGCGCATCGCCGTCGCCGTTCTCGTGGAGAACGCGGGTTTCGGCGCGAGCGCGGCGGCGCCGGTCGCGCGCAAGGTGCTCGACACATACCTGCTGGGGCCCGACGGCAAGCTCAAGCCGCGGTTCGTGCCGCCTGCGAGCGGCGCCCACACCGCGCTCGAGGCGGCGCGATGATCTACGAAGAGCTCACCGACGCCTCGCGGGCCCGCCGCACGCTCACGGGCACCGCGCGCATGCTGCTCGCCCTGAAGCTCGACGGCCCGCTGCTGATCGGGCTCTCGCTGATCGCGGTCTACGGGCTCGTCGTGCTCTACAGCGCATCGGGGCAGAGCGTCAGCATGGTGCTGCGCCAGGTGGGACACCTCGCGATGGGCGCCGCCGCGATGCTCGCCCTCGCGCAGGTCAACCCGAACTTCCTGCGGCGGATCTCGCCGTGGCTCTATGCGATCGGCATCGCGCTGCTCTTCGTCGTCGCCGCGATCGGATACATCGGCAAGGGCGCGCAGCGCTGGCTCGACCTCGGAATCTTCCGCTTCCAGCCCTCCGAGCTCATGAAGCTCGGCGTACCGATGATGTGCGCCTGGTATCTGCACGAGCGGCCGCTGCCGCCGAGCCTGCCGTCGCTCGCGCTGCTCGCGCTGCTCATCGCGCTGCCCGCGGGGCTCGTCGTGCTGCAGCCCGATCTCGGCACCGGCGCCCTGATCATGGTCGCGGGCGTGCTGGTCGTGATCATGGCGGGGCTGCGCGTGCGCATCATGGTGGCCCTCGCCGCGCTCGCGGCGCTCGGCGGCTGGGTCGGGTGGCACTTCCTGCACGGCTACCAGAAGGAGCGCGTGCTCACCTTCATGAACCCCGAGAGCGATCCGCTCGGCGCGGGCTATCACATCATCCAATCGACCATCGCCATCGGCTCGGGAGGCGTGTTCGGCAAGGGCTGGATGAACGGCAGCCAGGCGCAGCTCGACTTCCTGCCCGAGAGCTCGACCGATTTCAT
>JASHSR010000447.1 GCA_030038645.1 Gammaproteobacteria bacterium | reverse complement strand
CTGCTCGCGAACACCGGCGCAACCGTTGCCGTGCTTGCGGTGCTCATCGCGCTCTTGGCGCCGGTCAGCGGAGCCCACTTCAACCCCGCAGTCTCCATCGTTCAGGCCCTGCGCCGGGCCATTCCCTGGCACGAAGCGGGCCTCTACATGGTCATCCAGGTTGTGGGTTGCTGTCTCGGGGCCGCTTTGGCTCATGCGATGTTTGGACTGCCAACGCTGCAATCGTCGATTCACGTCCGTAGCGGTCCTGCGCAGTGGCTGTCAGAGACCGTCGCGACGTTCGGGTTGATTCTGGTGATTCTCGGTTGCCGGCGCGACAAAGACGTCCCGTGGATGGTCGCCGCATGGATCGGTGCCGCGTACTGGTTCACCGCATCTACGTCCTTCGCTAATCCTGCGATCACCATCGCCCGGTCGCTCTCGAATACCTTTGCCGGAATCGCGCCCGCAGACGTACCCGCCTTTATCGGGGCGCAGCTCTTGGGCGCGCTGGTGGCGATTCCGGCAGCCCGCGCGATGCAACCGCATAAGTCAGCTCGGCGCCTCGGAACCTACGTGGAGTAAGAGGGAATAGGTAGCGGGCCCCGCGCGGCAGAATAGAGAACGAAGACAGACCTGCTCTCATGCCGCAAGCTGAGCTTGCGCCGCCCGGTATTGCACACTCATCGCCTTATTGAGCCTTGAGCGCTTCAGTGAGGTACGGCAAGAACAGCGCGTGCTCCCCCGTCGCCAGCAAGGGCGCCGCGTTCGGCAACAGGCTGGGCGCTTGTCGGAGCTTGAGCGTCATCCATAGACGCAGAAATGGTTCGCGATAACGCACGCGCGAGCCGCGCTTCTCGAGGACGGCTTGCTGACCTTGAAGGAATGGCTTCACGGCCGCCGTCACGGAGCTATTCGTGCCAAACCCGGCAAACCGGCGGAATGAATCGGTCGCAGTCTCCTGCGAATCGCGCACCGCCACGGCAAAGAGCAGTCGACGCTGTGCTGGGGTCGCCTCCGCCAGGATGAGCTCCGCGCGCCTTCCCACTTCCGCCATCAGAATGCCGACAGCTCGCTGCAAGTCCTTGAGCTCCAGTGGACCAGGCGTCGACTGCGTCCAGAGATGATAGGCCAGCTGTTGCTGATCGTTCGGCGATTCCCCGGCGAGCGCAAAGATGGCTTGCAGCGTCTCAGTGGTGAGCTCGCGACCACCGCGCGCGAACTGCCGGATCAGGAACTCCCCCATGTCTTCGTGCGGGATCGGACCCACCTCCAGAGGCGCCGCCGTCTGATAGAAGTGGCTGCGCTCCGCCGTGAACAGCTCCAGCATCGTGCTGCGCGCGCTTCCGGCAAAAAGATACGAGATCCGCTCGTGGCGCTGAATTTCCGCACGCAGAACGCCTAGGAGATGCTGCGCATCCCGCTCGGGCAGGCTCTCGGCGATCTCCTGGAACTCATCGAAGAAGACGACCAGTGAACGCCACCGACTCGCGCGCTCGAGCGTCTCCAGAGCCCGAATGACTGTCGAGGCCTTCGCCTTCGGCTTTGCCGTCAACTCCACGACGCCATGAAGGCTTAGCTTCACCTCCGAGAGATGGGCGAGCGCATCCTTCAATGCACCGGGCAAGTGTCTTGCGAACGCCTTGTGCGCCGAGAGGGCAATCTCGAGCTTGAGGAGCAGCCGATCGATGAAGTCCTCGATGGAGACGAGACCTCGCAAGTCGATCGATACGAACACCCGCTCGGGTGTATCCAGGGTATGCTCGACGAGACTTGATTTGCCCATGCGCCGATCACCGAGGAGCACTAGGCGGCCGCAGGTGTCCGCGGCGCTCTGTACCTTCGCTTCGAGGGTGGGGCGGGGACAGAATGCCCGACCAGGTAGCAGAACCTGTCCGAATACAAAAGGGTTCGGAATCTCGGTCGCGATCGGCATGACGTTATTATACGTCATATTTGACGCTAAATAACGTCAAACCCCTTGGCCCTTATGCGGAGTGCTGCGTAATTCACGCGATGCCGGACAGATACCCAATTTCAAGACATATAAAATACATGCAAAAACAGTCACTTATTAAGTATCTTGCCAAATCAAGGCCAATCGCGCCAAATAGGTGGCGAGATGCCGAAGAGAGTCACTAGCGCAGAGCTTCAGCGCATTGAGGACGCGTTTCTTGGACATCCGGCTGGCCTGTCGCTCTTGCAGCTCCAGAAGGAGCTTCGCGGTTCCATCAGCCGCCGCACGCTGAGTCGGCGGATCTCAACCCTCCTCACGGCCGGTCGCATTCACCGTCGAGGGGAAGCGAGGTCCACTCGCTACGTGCATGGTGATGCAGTTGGCGCCCCTGCTCCGTACGCCCCCGAGCAAGCATCGGTGCGGGGCGCGGATCGGACGGTCGTGGCGCCTACTGGAAAGATCGGGATCGCGGCACAAAAGCCCGAGATTGCGGGGCAGTTCGAGACGCCCGAAGGCGTCGTGACCATCGAGCTCTCGTCAGTTGCCCGTGACATCCTCGACTACGTCAATCGACCGCCGGCCGCTCGGACTCCGCGAGGCTACGAGCGGCAGTTCCTCGACGATTACGTTCCGAATGAGACCGTCTACATCCCCGACAAAACCAAAGTTCATCTCCACACGATCGGGAGACCGATTGTGGCCGAAAGGGCCGCGGGCACGTTTGCACGTGACATCCTCAGTCGATTCCTCGTCGATCTCTCCTGGGCATCAAGCCGGCTCGAGGGCAACACCTACAGCCGGCTCGATACCGAGCGGCTGATTCGGTTCGGTCAGGAAGCCGAAGGCAAGGACGCGAAAGAAACGCAGATGATCCTGAACCATAAGGTGGCGATCGAGTTCTTAGTCAAAGAGCCTACAGACGACATCGGAATCAACCGATTCACTCTTTTAAACCTACATGCACTACTGTCCGAGAACCTGATGGCCGACCCAGAGGCATCCGGCCGTCTACGCCGCAGGCCAGTTAATGTCGGCGGCAGCGTCTACACGCCTTCGGCAATTCCACAGGTGATCGATGAGTGCTTCGCGATGATTCTCCAGAAGGCGAAGGCAATCGGTGATTCGTTTGAACGCGCATTCTTCCTGATGGTGCAATTGCCGTACTTGCAGCCGTTTGAAGACGTCAACGAGCGTGTTTCACGCCTCGCCGCCAATATCCCTCTGATTCGGGCCGACCTGTGCCCCTTGTCATTTGTCGATGTTCCGGAGCGCGCATACATCGCAGGAACTCTAGCCGTCTACGAGACGACTCGCGTTGAGCTCCTGAGGGATGTATTCGTGTGGGCGTACGAACGCTCCTGTCAGCGGTACGTCGTGGTTCGGGATTCAGTTGCGGAACCCGATCGGTTTCGTATGCGCTATCGAGAGACTCTATCGGAAGTCGTCGGTCAAATCGTTCGCGCGAAGCAACAACCCAGTGTCGATAACGTCCGCGCTCTCGCTCGAGGAATCGTTGACGCGGCCGACGCGGAAAAGTTCGTCGAGCTGACGATCGAGGAATTTCAGCGCCTCAGCGAGTTCAACATCGCAAGATATCGGCTACGGCTCTCGGAGTATTGGACCTGGTTCAATGCGACACACGGCATGAGCGCAGCTACGGGTTGAAGGCCGGCGGGTGAATATCAATTCCATG
>JASHSR010000446.1 GCA_030038645.1 Gammaproteobacteria bacterium | reverse complement strand
TGCGCGCCGTCGAGCTGCGCCGTGCGCATGCCGATCCACGGCATGTGCGTCGAGAGGTTGTACCAGCGCTGCTGACGCGGAATGAACCGGGTCTGCGCCTGCTCGTAGAGCAGCAGCAGCCCCTCGTGGCTCGCGTAGAAGCTCGCGTGCGTCGTCTCGTGCACCGGACGCCCGCTGATGCCCTCGAAGAAGTCGAGCGCATCGGCAATCGACTCGGCGATGCGGCGGAAAGCGTCCTTCAAGGGCGAGTGCTTCACGAACCCGAGGTCCCAGTACTCCGGATGGTGCAGGTCCGCGAATCCCCCATCGACGAGGGCGCGGACGAAGTTGAGCGTCAGCGCCGCCCGCTCGTAGCCACGCAGCAGCAGGCTCGGGTCGGCGGCGCGCGCCTCCGGCGTGAACTCGGGGCGATTGACGAGGTCTCCGCGGTAGCTCGGCAGGGAGAGGCCGTGGCGGGTCTCGGTGTCGGCCGAGCGCGGCTTCGCGTACTGGCCCGCCATCCGGCCGACGCGCACGATCGGCTTCTTCAGGCCGTGCAGCAGCACGAGGCTCATCTGCAGGAGGATCTTCAGCTTCTTCGCGATCTGGTCGGACTCGCAGTCCGCGAAGGTCTCGGCGCAGTCCCCGCCCTGCAGCAGGAAGGCCTGGCCGCGCTGCGCCGCCGCGAGCCGCTCGCGCAGCGCATCCACTTCCCACGACACGACGATCGGCGGGAGCCGGGAGAGCTGCGCGACGACGCGCTCGAGCGCCGCGGCGTCCTCATAGTGCGGCTGCTGCTGGGCGGGCTTCGACTGCCAGCTCGCCGGGTGCCAGGAGGTGGAGGTGTCGGGGCTGCGCATGGCTGCAGGGCTCGGGGCTGCGCGGGAGCGTAGCACGGATGGCCCCGAGACGCCTCAGCTGGCACCGCGGCTGGCGCGGGGGCAGAATTCGGCGGCGTTCCACGGGCACCCGCATGAGGGATTCGGGGTATGCCATGCATCGAGTCATGATTCTCGGCGCCGGCAAGATCGGCGCGCTCATCTCGGGACTGCTCGCGGAGTCCGGAGACTACGAGGTGCACCTCGCGGACCTCGACGGCGCCGCGGCGGAGGCGGTGGTGCGAGCGCACGGCTCGCCGCATTTGAAGAGCCACGCGCTCGACGCCACCGCGGCGGGCGCGCTCGCGCGCCAGCTCTTCGCGCACCCCGTCGATGCCGTCCTCTCGAGCCTGCCTTACTACTGCAACATCGCCGTCGCCGAAGCGGCGCGCGCCGCGGAGCTCCATTACTTCGACCTCACCGAGGACGTCGAGGTAACGCGCGCCGTGCGGCGCATCGCGACCGGAAGCCGGCAGGCCTTCGTGCCCCAGTGCGGGCTCGCGCCGGGCTTCATCAGCATCGCCGCGAACGAGCTGATGACGCACTTCGACGAGCCGCGTAGCGTCAAGCTGCGCGTGGGCGCCCTGCCCCAGCATCCGAACAACGTCCTCAAATACTCGCTCACGTGGTCGACCGAGGGCCTCATCAACGAGTACGGCAATCCCTGCCAGGCCGTGGTCGACGGGCGAGCCGTCGAGGTGGCCCCGCTCGAGGGGCTCGAGGAGATCGAGATCGACGGCACCCTGTACGAGGCCTTCAACACCTCGGGTGGGCTCGGCTCGCTCGCCGAGACGCACGGAGGGCCCGTCGAGTCGATGAATTACAAGACCATCCGCTACCCCGGACACTGCGCGCAGATGCGCCTACTGATGAACGATCTGAAGCTCAATCGAGACCGGGCGACCCTCAAGCGCGTGCTCGAGAACGCCGTGCCCCAGACGCTGCAGGACGTAGTGATCGTGTACGCCGCGGTCGCCGGAAAGCAGGAGGGGGAGCTCAGGGAGGAGAACTACGTCAACAAGATCTATCCGCAGGTCATCGCCGGGCGGCTCTGGTCGGCCATTCAGGTGACCACCGCCGCAGGCATCACGGCCGTCGCCGACCTCACCTTGCAGCACCCCGAGCGGTACAGCGGCTTCGTCGCGCAGGAGCAATTCCGGCTCGCGGACATCCTCGCCAACCGCTTCGGCCGCTACTACGCCTCGGGCGGCACGAAGGAGGTCTCGGCGGATGTCGTCGTCTCCGGCAAGGCGGGCAAGCAGCGCCGGCTGCAGGGAGCGGCATGAGAGAGGTGCTCGAGCGCCTGGGGATCGCTCCCTCATCCGTCCACGCGGGGGCCTGGTCCGGCCTTCGCGGCTGGTCGGCCGCGCGGGACGCCTCCGAGATCGACGTGCGCAATCCCACGAGCGGCGAGCCGCTCGCCCGGGTGCGTGCGGCGGGCGTCGAGGACTACGAGCATGTCATGCGGTCGGCCTGCGCCGTCGCCGCCGATTGGCGCCGCGTCCCGGCGCCCAAGCGAGGCGACATCGTGCGGCTCATCGCCGAGGAGCTGCGCCGCTCGAAGCAGGATCTCGGCACGCTCGTCAGCCTCGAGAGCGGCAAGATCCTCGCCGAGGGGCTCGGGGAGGTGCAGGAGATGATCGACATCGCCGACTTCGCGGTCGGCCAGTCGCGCATGCTCTATGGCCTCACGATGCACTCCGAGCGGCCGCAGCACCGCATGTACGAGCAATGGCATCCGCTCGGCGTCGTCGGGATCGTCTCCGCGTTCAACTTTCCCGTGGCGGTCTGGTCGTGGAACGCGTTTCTCGCCGCCGTCTGCGGCAATGTCTCGGTGTGGAAGCCCTCGCCGAAGACCCCGCTCTCGGCGATCGCCGTGCAGCGGATCTGCTCGCGCGTGCTCGAGGCGCACGCCGCCCCCGCCGTCTTTCAGCTCTTCATCGACTCGGGCACGCAGCTCGCGACGCGGCTCGTGGACGACCGGCGCGTCGCGCTCCTCTCTTTCACCGGGTCGACGCCCGTCGGCCGCCAGGTCGCCGAGCGCGTCGCCGCGCGCCTCGGCAAGAGCCTCCTCGAGCTCGGCGGCAACAACGCCGTGATCGTCGATGAGACCGCGAGCCTCGATCTCGCGGTGCCGTCGATCGTGTTCGGCGCGGTGGGCACCGCGGGCCAGCGCTGCACGACGACGCGCCGTGTGCTGGTGCACCAAGTGAGGCAGAGCGAGCTCGAGAGCCGTCTCGTGCAGGCCTACCGTGAGGTGCGCATCGGCGACCCGCTCGCGCCCGGGACGCTCATGGGACCGCTCATCGACGCGCGCGCCGTCGAGCAATTCGAGGCGGCGATTGCCGCGATCCGCGCGGCGGGCGGCGAGATCCTGCACGGCGGCCGGGCGCTGCCAGGGCCCGGACACTTCGTCGAGCCGACGCTGGTGCGCGCGAGGAACGACTGGCCGATCGTGCAGCGCGAGACCTTCGCGCCCATCCTGTACGTCATTCCGGTCGCATCGCTCGATGAGGCGATCGAGCTGCAAAACTCCGCTTCCCAAGGACTCTCCTCCGCCCTCTTCACCGATCGGCTGCAGCACGCCGAGCAGTTCCTCTCCGCCTCCGGCAGCGATTGCGGCATCGCCAACATCAACATCGGCACCTCGGGCGCGGAGATCGGAGGCGCATTCGGCGGCGAGAAGGACACCGGAGGAGGCCGCGAGTCCGGATCCGACGCCTGGAAGGCCTACATGCGCCGGCAGACGAGCACGATCAACTGGGGCCGCTCGCTGCCGCTCGCGCAGGGCATCGAGCTCAACCTGCCGCGCGCTTAGACTCGCGCCACAGGGCGTCCCACTCGCCGGCCGAGAGCCCCGCGAGCGCGAGCCCGCGCTCGCGCGCCTTCAGCTCCATGTAGGTGAAGCGCCGCTCGAACTTCGCGTTGGCGGCGCGCAGCGCAGCCTCCGGATCGACCTGAAGGTGCCGGCCCCAGTTGGCGATCGCAAAGAGCAGATCGCCCAGCTCCTCAACCACGCTCGCAGGCGCAGCCGCCGGCGCCTCGGCGGCATCTCGCGGCTCGCTCTCACGCACGGCAGCGTCGAGCTCGGCAAGCTCTTCCGCGACCTTCGCGCGCACGTCGCTCGCGAGCGTCCAGTCGAAGCCGACACGACCCGCGCGCTTGCCGAGCTTGACGGCTCGCGTGAGCGCCGGAAGAGCGAGCGCAACACCCGCCAGCGCAGACGAGCTCTCCTCGCCGCGGACCTGCGCCGCCGCCGCGCGCTCGTGCGCCTTGTGCTCC
>JASHSR010000445.1 GCA_030038645.1 Gammaproteobacteria bacterium | reverse complement strand
GGGCGACGGATGCGCTCACGAAGGATCTCGACGCGCTGCGCGGGCCGCTGCTCGATCAGGCGCGCAGCCTGGTCCGCACCGATGTGACGGGCCTCGACACGGCGAGCACGGCCGAGCTCGAGGCCGCCCGGCGCTCGCTCGAGGCGGCCGCGAATCGCTTCAAGCAGCTCGCGACGCTGCTGCTGCCGCTCGGGGAGCAGGACTTCGTTCTGGACGACGCGCGGCGCTCGCTCATGGATTGGCGCGACTCGCTGCATGCGCGCCTCGCGACCATCACGCGCTATCTGCTGACGCGCGCGATTCTGCTGATCGCGCTCATCGTCCTGGTGCTCGTGCTCTCGGAGGTCTCGCGCCGGGCGGTGTTCCGGTATCTGCACGATGCGCGCCGGCGCAGCCAGTTCCAGACCTTGCGTCGCGTCGCCGTGGGCATCGCGCTCGCCGTGGTGCTCATCTTCGGACTGGTGTCCCAGATCGGCTCGCTCGCGACGTACGTCGGGTTCCTCACGGCGGGGCTCGCCGTCGCGCTGCAGAACGTGATCCTCGCAATCGTCGCGTACTTCTTCCTGATCGGCCGCTACGGCGTGCGGATCGGCGACCGCATCACGCTCGCCGGCGTCACGGGGCGGGTCGCGGACATCGGGCTCGTCAGGATCTACCTGATGGAGCTCGGAGGAGCCGACCTGCGTCCGACGGGGCGCGTCGTCGTGATGTCGAACGCCGTGCTGTTCCAGCCGCAGGCCCTGTTCAAGCAGATTCCGGGCGCCGATTACCTCTGGCACTCCATCTCGCTCACGCTCGCTCACACCGCGGACGTGGCGGCGGCGCAGCAGCGCTTGAAGGGCGCGGCCGACGCCGTGTACGAGCAGTACCGGCCGGCGATCGAGCAGCAGCACGCGGCCGTGCAACGCCTCGTCGATTTCGAGACGTCCATGCCGTGGCCGGAGGTGGGAGTGCGGTTTGCGGAAAACGGCCTGCGGTTCGAGGTACGCTATCCGGTCGAGGCCGATCACGCGGTGGCCATCGATCAGAAGATGCTGAAGAGCCTGCGGGACGCGCTCGAGCAGGAGCCGAAATTGCCCGTCGCGGCCTCGGGGGAGCCTGCGCTCGCGCATTCCGAGCAATAGTGGCGGGCAGACCGAGGCGTTGCGGCCGGTGGGTCAAGGTGTTGCGGCGGCGGCGCGAAGCGTTGCGGTTTGCGGGCCGAGGCGTCGCGGCCGCCGGCCCGAGCCGGTGCGGGGCGAACGTAGAGGAGGGTGGCGATGAGAATCGAGGCGGCCGTCTCGCGCGCGGGAGCGCCGTATCCCGAGGTGACGGCGGTGGATATCGAGCCGCCGCGCGCCGGCGAGGTGCTGGTGAGAATCGTCGCGAGCGGCATCTGCCATACGGACCTCGGCGCGCACGCCGGCCGGGGCGCCGGCACCCCGAAGCCGGTCGTGCTGGGCCACGAGGGCGCAGGGATCGTCGAGCAGATCGGAGAGGGCGTCACGACGCTGAAGCCCGGAGACCACGTCGTGCTGAGCGGGTCGTCCTGCGGCCATTGCCCGAGCTGCCGGCGCAACTTTCCGAGCTACTGCCACGAGATGCTGCCGCGCAATTTCGGCGGACTGCGCATGGACGGCTCGAGCGCGCTCACCGAGAACGGAGAGCGCCTGCATGGGCATTTCTTCGGCCAGTCCTCCTTCGCTCAGTACTCCATCGCGAGCGAGCGCACTGCGGTCAGGGTGCCGGACGACCTTCCGTTGAGGATCCTCGGCCCGCTCGGGTGCGGCGTCGTGACCGGCGCCGGCGCGGTCATCTACTCCTTGCAGGTGCGGGCGGGCGACAGCCTCGCCGTGTTCGGGACCGGAGGAGTGGGCCTCTCCGCGGTGATGGCGGCGCGGCTCGTCGGCGCATCCCGGATCATCGCGGTGGATGTGATCCCCGAGCGGCTCGCGCTCGCCCGGGAGCTCGGCGCGACGGACACGATCGATGCGCGCGCGGGAGACGCCGCGAAGGCCGTCCGCGATCTCACCGGACAGGGCGCCAACTTCAGCTTCAATACGACCCTCGCGCCCGAGGTCTTCACGCAGGCCCTCGAGTGCCTCGCGATGCGCGGAGTCGCGGGCTTCGTCACGGCGCCGCGCGGCGAGTGGAAGCCGGCGATGTTCCCGATGCTCGCGGGCGGGCGGCGGCTGCAGGGCATTCTCGGCGGAGACGCCGCCCCGCAGATCGCGATCCCCATGCTGATCGACTACTACCGTCAGGGCCGGTTGCCGTTCGATCGGCTCATCCGCTTCTATCCTTTCAAACAAATCGCGGATGCGTTCCGCGACATGGAGCGCGGCGCCGCCATCAAGCCGGTCGTCGAGATGGCGGCGTGATCGCGGAGCGGACGCTTAAGTCAAGCGAGCGGCGCCGGCGCTGTCGCGATTTGGCGTCATGAGACGGAGTTATTGCACTTCCCTCGGCGTCGCGCCGACAATCGATCGTGCCTGCGGGCGCGCAGGTCGGATTCTCGGAGTATGGAGTTGCTGGCGAGCCTGTGGAAGCGTCGCGCGCGTCAATCTGAGGCGGCGGTCCATCGCGCCGATGCGCGGCTGGACGACGGCGCCGCGCTCGACCGGCTGCTCGAGCCGCTGCCGGAGGCGCAGGAGTTGAGAGCGCGCCTTGCCGGACCGTTCTTCGCGCGGGCCTGGGACGCCACGGCGCAGCGGGATCACTGGCTGGCGAGCGACGGCGTGCGCGCGACGTGCTACACGATCAGCGGTCTCACGTTGCCGCAGGCGGCCGCCGTCCGCGTGCGCTGGGACGCGCTCCGCGGCCGCGCGGAGCTCACGGAGGACGTCCTCGCCGATCTCGTCGCGCGGGAGACGGGCAGTCCCGTCACGCTCGTGACTTGACGGAGGTCGCGGCGCGTCGCGACGACCCGCGGCGCTTCGCGACGGCCTCGCGCGCGGGCCGGGGCACGGTATGATCGCGCCGTGAGGCGGGGGTCGAACAAGCCGGGTGGGCCGCGGGCTCGCGCAGTCTTGCTGCCGTTGCTCGCGCTGGCGGCCGGCGTGGCGGCGCTGCCGCGGGCTCACGCCGAGGAACTCGCGCTGCTCGCCGGCGCCACGGCTCCCGACGGGCATTGGTCCGGTGTCTACTATCCCTCCGAGCAATCGTCGGTCACCTACGGGTGGGAGCTCGAGTACCGCCAGCGTATCCTGCAATACCTCGACGCCTCCTTTGCCTATCTCAACGAAGGACACCTGCTCGGGCATCAGCGCGATGGCGGCGTGGCGCAGCTGTGGGCGGTGTCTCCGAGATGGCGCGACCGGCTCGGCTTCGCCTTCGGCGTCGGCCCGTACCTGTACTTCGATACGCAACAAACCGATCAGCCGCCTTGGTTCCGCAACTATCACGGTGTCGGTGAGATCTACACCGGCTCGCTCACGTACTACGCCGCGAACGGCTGGTTCGCGCGCCTGAGCCTGAGCGAGATTCACGCGCCCGGGAACGTCGATACGCACATGCTGCTTCTCGGCGCCGGCTACCGGCTCGATCAGCTGTTCCACGAGCAGACCGCGAGCGAGCGGGAGCAGCTCGATACGCCGAGCCGCCACCAGCTCGGTGTATTCGGCGGCGAGACCGTCGAGAACGGCCTCGGCTCGAGCAAATCCGCGAGCTTCGGCATCGAGTACCGCTACCGCGTGACCTCGCACGTCGAGCTCTCGGGCGCGTGGCTGAGCGAGGACGACGGTCTCGACGGCCGCCACAACGGTGTGCTCGGGGCGCTCTGGCTCGAGAACAGACTCTTCAGCCCCCGGCTCTCCGTCGGCATTGGTATCGGCCCCTATGTGTCGTTGCAGGAGCATCGCGGCGAGGACGGCGAGCTCGCCCCGTCCGTCGTCGGCATGGGCGCGATGACGATGAGCTGGCAGCTCGCGCGGTCGCTCCTTGGGCGATTGACCTGGTATCGAGGCTTCACGCAGGACGATCAGGACCGCGACGTAATCATCATGGGCCTTTCTTGGGACTGGGGTCGGTAGCGCCGCGCGTTCCGGCGGCAGGACTGCCGGTCCGCTCAGTCTCCGGCGCCGCACCGTCCGGATGATAGCCCCTCCACGTCTCGAGGCCGTCGAGACGCCCGGAGCGGATCTCCGCGATGAGCTCGCGCGTCCAGCGCAGCTCGGCGTCCTGCAGCACGGCGCGGTACTCGGACTCGATGGAAAAGAGGCGCGGGAAGCTCCGTCCGGCGAGCAGCTCGCGAACCGATTGCATCTGCACCGCCTGAAGCTCGAGAGCCGCACAGCGCTGCTCGAGCAGCGCGGCCACATCCTCGGGCGGCAGCACGGGCATCAGGCACAGTCCCGCCTCGAAGTGCGTGTACTCCTTGGCCGGCCGGCTCAGCAGCTCGCTCAGCCAATCGGTGAGCTCCAAGCGCCCGGCGTCCGTGATCGCGTAGACCGTGCGCTCGGGCCGGTTGCCGTCCCGCGCCGTCGACTGCGCCGCGATCAGCGCGTGCTCCTGCAGCGATTCGACCACCGCGTAGAGGGAGCCGTAGTTGAGCTTGATGCTCTCGTCCTTGTGCCGCGCGCGCAGCGTGCTCGCCATCTCATAAGGGTGCATCGGCCGCTCGGAAAGGCACGCGAGCACCGCGAGCGCGAGCGGGTTCGAGACCGTGCGCCGGGTCATGCGGCAATCAGGCTCGCGCGCGCCACGCTCGCATCCGCGGCCTCGCGCAGGCCGTCCGCCGGCCTGCACAGCGCCTGCGCGAGCACCTTCGGCAGCACCATTGCCGGCTCTCGCGAGGCGTCGCGTGCGCGCCAGGCGACGAATCCGTCCGGACGCAGCAACACGGCCCCGCCGGGGCTCACCCCGAACGAGGCCGACCACACTCCCTCCACGTCGAGTAGATCCGCGCCGACTCGATAGACGGACAGAGGAAGGGAGAATGGGAACGCGATCGCGTGGACGGCGCGCACCCAGTCTGCGCCGCTCGGGCCGCAAAGCAGGACGAAGTCGCGGCCGATGAGGTCGAGGGAGGAGATTCTCGCTCCCTTTTGAACGAGAGGGACATGGGGCGCGCGGGTGCCCGGCCGGCCGGACGGCTTGAAGGGGCTCTCGGTCGCCGCGCCATCATCGGGCGTCTCGGTGAGCACTGCGGCGGAGCGGTAGCGGTAGCCGAAGGCGACTTCCAAGTACTCGAGCGCGCCCGCCCGCTCGGAATCGGAGGGGCGATCCGCGAGCTCGGCGCGGTCGGGCCGCATGCGCTCGACGTAGTTCGCCGTCTGCCGCGCGACCGTGATCTCCGCGACGGGCTGGCGCTCGGCGGAGTAGGTGTCGAGGAGGGCGCGGCCCGCATGGCCGTGCAGAACCATCGCGAGCTTCCAGGCGATGTCGTAGCCGTCCTGGATGGCGGTCTGGCCGCCGAGCCCGCCCGTCGGCGGCATGGTGTGCGCGGCGTCGCCGATCAGAAAGACGCGGCCGGCTGCGAACCGCTCGGCGACGCGGGAGGACATCTCCCACGCGAGCACCTCGAGGATCGTGGCATCGAAGTCCGGCACGCCGAGCGCGGCGCGCACGACGGCCTCGCAGCGCTGCGCATCGAAGTCGCTCGGCGACTCGCGCGCCGGATCGTATTCCACCGAGACGAGCGCCCTGCGGGGCTCGTCCGTGTTGACGAAGACGCCGGCGAATCCGGCGTTCTGCAGGTAGTACAGGGCGAAAGCACGCCGGCCGATCACCGCCTCGATGTCACCCTCGAACACGATGCCGATGTTGTGCGAGAGCGTGCCGCGCCCGCGCGTCGCGATCCCCAGCCGCTCGCGGGCCGGGCTGCGATGTCCGTCCGCCGCGACGAGGTAGTCCGCGCGCACGGTGAGCTCCGTGCCGGACCGCGCATCGCGAAGGAGCGCCGTCACGCCATCCGCATCCTGCTCGAAGGAGACGAGCTCGGTGCAGTAGCGCAGGTCGGCGCCCAGCGCCTGCGCGTGGCGGCGCAGGATGGGCTCGACTCTGTCCTGCCCGGCGGCGCTCTGGCGAACGGGGCTCAAGGCCGTCGCATCCCAGGAGCCGCGCGCGAGGATCGTGCGCAGCACCGGGCCGGTGACGGACTCGGCGATGATGATGCTGAAGTCGCCGAAGGACAGGTCGCTCGCCGCGTGCAGGTCCGGCTCGAGCCCCGCGACGCGCAGCAGCTCCATGCTGCGAAAGTTGAGCCCGCGCGCCCGCGGATTGCGGGAGGTGTCGGCGTGGCGCTCGACCAGAAGCGAAGGAACGCCGCGCCACGCCAGCATCACCGACGTGGTGAGACCTGCGAGACCGCTTCCCACGATCAATACCGGCACTCGGATCTCGGTCATCCCATCGCTCCACGTTGAATATCCGAATATATATATCCTATTCAGGATATCAGTCAAGCAGTTTTGTGGCCGATCCGCAGCAGTCGAGCTTCCGGCAAGGCGTTTGGGGGCCCGCTCGCCCGTTCTCGCGCGCTATCCTCCGCGGCCGCCGCGCGGGTGGTAGCGTCCGCGTGGCACGAGGCGCGGTCGGGAGAAGGACGCGAATCGATGACTCGACGAGACTCGGTGGTCGCGCTGTCGGGCGGAATCGGCGGCGTCAAGCTGGCGCTCGGACTGCAGGGCGCCTGCGCTCCGGGGCGGCTCACCGTCGTGGTCAACACCGGCGATGACTTCGAGCATCTCGGGCTCGCGATCTCGCCGGATATCGATACGACGCTCTACACGCTGTCCGGGTTGGCCAACGCGCAGCTCGGCTGGGGGCGCGACGGCGAGACGTGGAGCTTCATGACGGAGCTCGAGCGCCTGGGTGGCGAGGCTTGGTTTCGCCTCGGAGACAAGGATCTCGCGGTTCACGTGGAGCGCACGCGACGGCTCGCGGCCGGCGAGCCGCTCTCGGAGGTCGTCGCCGACTTCGGCCGGCGTTTCGGACTTGCGACGCGAGTGCTGCCGATGACGGACGATCGGGTGCGCACGACCGTGGAGACGGTCGAGGGGACGCTTAGCTTCCAGCACTACTTCGTCGCGCGCCGCTGCGAGCCCTGCATCACGGCGATTCGCTATGAGGGAGCGGAGCGCGCGCGGCCGACGCCGGCCGCCCTGCGAGCGCTCGGCGAGCCGGATCTCGCGGCGGTCGTGATCTGTCCGT
>JASHSR010000444.1 GCA_030038645.1 Gammaproteobacteria bacterium | reverse complement strand
CGGCATGGACAGGGTGCGGTATGCCCCGTAGAATTTCGGCCGAATCCGCAAGGGTTAGTCCATACAAGGCGGGAGGATGTTCGGCTGCCGAACTCCTCCCGCTTTGTACATCTCGAAGAGGAATTCTGGGGTGAATGAACCGGCGGTGCTGGCGCTGGCAGATGGCACCATCTTCCGGGGCCAGTCAATCGGAGCGCAGAGCAATACCACCGGCGAAGTCGTTTTCAATACCGCGCTCACCGGCTATCAAGAGATCCTCACCGACCCCTCCTACGCGCGGCAGATCGTCACCCTCACTTACCCGCACATCGGCAACACCGGCTGCACGCCGGAGGATCTCGAGTCCGCTCAGATCTTTGCCGCGGGGCTCGTCATCCGCGACCTGGCGCCGCTCGCGAGCAGCTGGCGCAAGACCGAGAGCTTGAGCGAGTTCCTCGAGCGCGGCCGGCTGGTCGCGATCGCCGGCATCGACACGCGCAAGCTCACCCGCATCCTGCGCGAGCGGGGCGCGCAGGCCGGCTGCATCATGACCGGCGACCGCGCGGACGAGGCGGCAGCCCTCAAGGCCGCGCGCATGTTCCCGGGCCTGAAGGGCATGGATCTCGCCAAGGTCGTCTCGGTGAAGCGCCCCTATCAATGGAACGAAGGCGGCATCTGGCAGGAGGTGCGGCGTCCGATCATCCGCTCGCACCAGCGCCTGCACGTCGTCGCGTACGACTTCGGCATCAAGCGCAACATCCTGCGCATGCTCGCGGACCACGGCTGCCGCATCACGGTCGTGCCGGCGCAGACGAGCGCGCGCGAGGCGCTGCAGCTCGCGCCGGACGGCATCTTCCTCTCGAACGGGCCCGGCGATCCGGAGGCCTGCGAGTACGCGATCGAGGCGGCGCGCGAGCTGCTCGCGACGGATCTGCCGATCTTCGGCATCTGCCTCGGGCACCAGATCCTCGGGCTCGCGGTCGGCGCGCGCACGGTGAAGATGAAATTCGGCCATCACGGCGCGAACCATCCCGTCGAGGACCTCGAGACCGGGCGCGTGCTCATCACGAGCCAGAATCACGGCTTCGCGGTGGACGAGACGACGCTGCCCCCGGAGGTGAAGCCGACGCACCGCTCGCTCTTCGACGGGTCGCTGCAGGGGCTTGCATTCGCCGACCGCGCCGCCTTCGGCTTTCAGGGCCATCCGGAGGCGAGCCCGGGGCCGCACGACATGCGCCCGCTGTTCGATCGCTTCAATCAGCTGATGCTGAGAAGGCTGCAGAATCAGCTGCGCCTGGCGGAAGCCTGAGCCGGCCATGAACGCTTGCTTCTTCTTCTCCCACGGCGCGCTTCGCGCCGCAATATATTCGGGGCCGGCTCGGCCGGCCCCGTGGAATGTTGGGCGCAGCCCATGAAGAGAACGGATATCGAGAGCATCCTGATCATCGGCGCCGGCCCGATCGTCATCGGCCAGGCGTGCGAGTTCGACTACTCCGGGGCGCAGGCGTGCAAGGCGCTGAAGGAGGAGGGCTACCGCGTCGTCCTCGTCAACTCCAATCCCGCAACGATCATGACCGACCCGGAGATGGCGGACGCGATCTACATCGAGCCGGTCAACTGGCGCACGGTCGCGCGGATCATCGAGAAGGAGCGCCCCGATGCGCTGCTGCCGACGATGGGCGGGCAGACGGCGCTCAACACGGCGCTCGACCTCGTGCGCGAGGGCGTGCTCGAGAAGCACGGCGTGGAGCTCATCGCCGCATCGCGCGCCGCGATCGACATGGCCGAGGACCGCGAGCTGTTCCGCAATGCCATGCGGGAGATCGGCCTCGAGGTGCCGAGATCGCGCATCGCGCGCAACCTCGATGATGCGCTCGCCGCGGCGAGCGACGTGGGCTACCCGGTCGTCATCCGCCCGTCCTTCACTCTCGGGGGCACCGGGGGCGGCATCGCCTACAACCGCGAGGAGTTCGAGGAGATGGCGGCGCGCGGGCTCGACGCCTCGCCGACGAGCGAGATCCTGCTCGAGGAGTCGGTCCTCGGCTGGAAAGAGTTCGAGATGGAGGTCGTCCGCGACCGCAAGGACAACTGCATCATCGTCTGCTCCATCGAGAACCTCGATCCGATGGGCGTGCACACGGGCGACTCGATCACCGTCGCTCCCGCGCAGACGCTCACGGACAAGGAATACCAGCGCATGCGGGACGCCTCGATCGCGGTGCTGCGCAAGATCGGCGTGGACACCGGCGGCTCGAACGTGCAGTTCGCGGTGAACCCGGAGGACGGGCGGCTGCTCGTCATCGAGATGAATCCGCGCGTCTCGCGCTCCTCGGCGCTCGCGTCCAAGGCGACCGGCTTCCCCATCGCGAAAGTCGCGGCGAAGCTCGCCGTCGGCTACACGCTCGATGAGCTGAAGAACGACATCACGGGAGGCCTCACGCCCGCATCCTTCGAGCCCTCGATCGACTACGTCGTCACGAAGATTCCGCGCTTCACGTTCGAGAAGTTCCGCGACGCGAACGACCGGCTCACGACGCAGATGAAGTCGGTGGGCGAGGTCATGGCGATCGGCCGCACCTTCCAGGAGTCGCTGCAGAAGGCCCTGCGGGGCCTCGAGACCGGGCTCGACGGCTTGGGCGAGCAGGTGGCGCTTCCGCTCTCCGACGAGTCGGCCGGCCAGCTGGACTACGAGCTGCGGGCTCCCGGCCCCAACCGCCTGCTCTACACGGCCGACGCCTTCCGCGCCGGCTGGCCGCTCGAGCGCGTCGCGGAGCTCACTCACATCGATCCGTGGTTCCTTGCCCAGGTCGAGGACCTGGTGCGCGAGGAGGCGGCGACGCGCGAGCGCGGCATGAGCGGGCTCAATGCCGAGCGGCTGCGGGCGCTGAAGCGCAAGGGCTTCTCCGACAGCCGGCTCGCGAAGCTCGTCGGCGTCGTCGAGAACGCCGTCCGCCAGCGCCGGCGCGAGCTCGGGATCTCACCGGTGTACAAGCGAGTCGACACCTGCGCGGCCGAATTCGCGACCTCGACCGCCTACCTCTACTCGACCTACGAGGAGGAATGCGAGGCGAGCCCGACCGACCGGCGCAAGATCATGATCCTCGGAGGCGGCCCCAACCGCATCGGGCAGGGCATCGAGTTCGACTACTGCTGCGTGCACGCGGCGCTCGCGCTGCGCGAGGACGGCTTCGAGACCCTCATGGTCAACTGCAACCCCGAGACGGTCTCGACCGATTACGACACCTCCGACCGGCTGTACTTCGAGCCGCTCACGCTCGAGGACGTGCTCGAGATCCTCGCCAAGGAGAAGCCGGAGGGCGTGATCGTCCAGTTCGGCGGGCAGACGCCGCTCAAGCTCTCCCGGGCGCTCGAGGAGGCGGGGGCGCCGATCATCGGCACGAGCCCGGAATCCATCGACGTGGCCGAGGACCGCGAGCGCTTCCAGCGCCTCGTGCGCGACCTCGGGCTCAAGCAGCCGGCGAATGCGAGCGCGCGCACGGAGGAGCAGGCGGTGCGGCTCGCGCGCGAGGTCGGCTACCCGCTCGTCGTGCGCCCCTCCTACGTCCTCGGCGGCCGCGCGATGGAGGTCGTCTTCTCGGAGGACGACCTGCGCGCGTACATGGCCGACGCCATGCGGGTGTCGAACGACAGCCCCGTGCTGCTCGACCGCTTTCTCGACGTGGCGATCGAGGTGGACGTGGACGCCGTGTGCGACGGCGAGAGCGTGCTGATCGGGGGCATCATGGAGCACGTCGAGCAGGCGGGCGTGCACTCGGGCGATTCGGGCTGCTCGCTGCCCCCGTACAGCCTCTCGGCGCAGATCCAGGAGGAGCTGCGCGAGCAAACCCGCAAGCTCGCGCGGGCGCTCGGGGTGATCGGGCTGATGAACGTGCAGTTCGCCATCCAGAACGGCGTGGTCCACATCCTCGAGGTCAATCCGCGCGCCTCGCGCACCGTGCCGTTCGTCTCCAAGGCGACGGGCGTGCCGCTCGCGAAGATCGCCGCGCGCGTCATGACGGGGCGCAAGCTCGAGGAGCTCGGCGCGACCCGCGAGGTCGTCCCCGCCTACTGCGCCGTGAAGGAGGCGGTGTTCCCGTTCGTCAAGTTCCCGGAGGCGGACCCGATCCTCGGCCCCGAGATGAAATCCACCGGGGAGGTGATGGGCACGGGCCGGACGTTCGGCGAGGCCTATGCCAAGGCGCAGGCCGCCTCGGGCGTCACGCTGCCGCGCAGCGGCGTGTGCCTCATCAGCGTGCGCGAGCGCGACAAGGCCGGCGCGGTCGGCCTCGCCCGCAAGCTGATCGAGCGCGGCTTCGAGATCGTCGCAACCAGCGGCACGGCCCGCGTGCTGCAGGAAGGGGGCATCGCCTGCCGCCGCGCGAACAAGGTGCGCGAGGGCAGGCCGCACATCGTGGACATGATCAAGAACGATGAGATCGACCTCATCGTCAACACGACCGAGGGCAAGCAGGCGATCCGGGAGTCGAACTCGATCCGCCGCGAGGCCGTCCACCGGCGCGTCACGTACTACACTACGCTCGCCGCGGCGTTCGCGACGTGCGAGGCGCTCGATCACCTCGATGAGGTGGCGGTCAACCGGCTCCGCGATTTGCACGAAGAGGCGCGGCGGGCATGAGACGAACACCGATGACCTTGCGCGGAGCGGAGGCGCTGCGCGCGGAGCTCAGGCGCCTGAAGAGCGAGGCGCGCCCGAGCATCATCAAGGCGATCGCCGAGGCGCGCGGACATGGCGACCTCTCGGAGAACGCCGAGTACCACGCGGCGCGCGAGCAGCAGGGCTTCATCGAGGGGCGCATCAGCGAGATCGAGCGCAAGCTCGCCAATGCGGAGATCATCGATCCCCGCACGCTGCCCCAGACGGGCCGGGTCGTGTTCGGCGCCGTGGTGGAGATCGAGGATCAGGAGGAGGGGGTGCGGGTCGTCTACCAGATCGCCGGAGAGGACGAGGCGGACATCCGCGCCGGGCGCATCTCGATCACCTCGCCGATCGCCCGGGCCCTCGTCGGCAAGTCGCAGGGCGATATCGTCGATGTGGCGACGCCTGGCGGGATGCGCTCCTACGAGATCGTCGCCGTCCGCTACGGATGAGCGCGCAGAGCGATGAGATCCTCCGAGTGGTTGCGGGAGCGTGCGGCAGACCCGTTTGTGCGGCGCGCCAAAGCCGAGGGTTGGCGCTCGCGGGCGGTCTTCAAGCTCGAGGAGATAGACCGCCGGGAGAGGCTTCTGCGCCCCGGGCAGGTCTGCATCGACCTCGGGGCCGCACCCGGGGCGTGGAGCCAGTACGCTCTGCGCCGGGTGGGGCGGCCCGGGCGGGTCATCGCCACCGACCTGCTGCCCATGGAGCCCCTCGCGGGGGTGGAGTTCGTCCAGGGCGATTTCCGGGACGAGCAGGTGGTGAGCGCCGTCCTGGCGCGGCTCGCGGAGCCCGAGGCCGACGTGGTCCTCTCGGATATGTCCCCTAATCTGAGCGGCATCGACGCGGTGGACCAGCCGCGCTCGATCTACCTCGCCGAGCTGGCGCTGGAACTCGCCGCTCGAGTCTTGAAGCCGCACGGGAGCGCCCTGATTAAGGTCTTCCAGGGCTCCGGCTTCCAGGAGCTGGTGGCTGCGGCGCGCCGGCGGTTTGCAAAGGTGAAGCTGCTCAAGCCGGGGGCCTCCCGGGCGCGCAGCCCGGAGCTTTACTTGCTGGCTAAGCACCGCCTGTTGGTGTAGCTTCGAGAGGTGGTTTTTGCAGGCCCACGCAGTCCGGCCGCCGTCTCGGGCGAGCCGTACGGATTCGCGCGTTGCGGCGCATGGCGCGCGCCGCCCGCCGGCCGTGAGAGGTCTCCCCGTTGAATGATTTGACGAAAAATATCCTCCTTTGGGTCGTCATCGTCCTGGTGCTGCTGGCGGTGTTCATGCGCTACATGCCGGGCGGCGGCCAGACCGAGGAGATCAAGTACTCCCAGTTCCTCGACGATGTGAAGTCGAACCGGGTGGACTCGGTTGTCTTCCAGGGCGACATGCTCTACGGGGAGCTCAAGGACAAGACGCAGTTCAAGACCTACAACCCGGAGACCGACTACACGGTGCTCATCGGCGACCTCGAGAAGGCGAACGTCGCGATCGAGGGCCGGGCGCCCAAGCAGCCGAACTTCCTTGCACAGCTCCTGCTTCAGCTTGCGCCGGCTCTGCTGCTCATCATCGTCTTCGTCTACATGCTGAGGCAGATGCAAGGCGCCTCCGGAGGGCGCGGCGCCATGTCGTTCGGCAAGAGCCGCGCGCGCCTGCTCGGCGAGGACCAGGTGAACGTCACGTTCGCGGACGTGGCGGGGGTCGATGAGGCGAAGCAGGAAGTCGCGGAGATCGTCGATTTCCTGAAGGACCCCGGCAAATTCCAGAAGCTCGGCGGCAAGATCCCGAAGGGCGTGCTGATGGTGGGCTCGCCCGGCGCCGGCAAGACGCTGCTCGCGCGCGCCATCGCGGGCGAGGCGAAGGTGCCCTTCTTCACCATCTCCGGCTCGGACTTCGTCGAGATGTTCGTCGGCGTCGGCGCCTCGCGCGTGCGCGACATGTTCGAGCAGGCGAAGAAGCACGCGCCGTGCATCATCTTCATCGACGAGATCGACGCGGTGGGCCGCCATCGCGGCGCGGGCTTGGGCGGCGGCCACGACGAGCGCGAGCAGACCTTGAACCAGCTGCTCGTCGAGATGGACGGCTTCGAGGGCAACGAGGGCATCATCGTCATCGCCGCGACCAATCGGCCCGACGTGCTGGATCCGGCGCTGCTGCGCCCCGGCCGCTTCGACCGCCAGGTCGTCGTGCCTCTCCCCGATGTGCGCGGGCGCGAGCAGATTCTGCGCGTGCACATGCGGCGCGTCCCGCTCGGGGAGGATGTGAAGCCCGCGCTGATCGCG
>JASHSR010000443.1 GCA_030038645.1 Gammaproteobacteria bacterium | reverse complement strand
GGTCTTCGATCGACTTCCGACCATACGTGGTCGCCTCGCGCATTCGGCCAAGATCCCACAACGCGCCGCCGACATCGTCGTCGGCGCCACCGAGACTGAGGACGTAAAACCCGTTCTCGGGCTCCACCCTTATGAGCGCGAGCGCGGTCTGCTCCTCTTGCGTCGCGAAGCGCAGGGCTTGGGACGGGTCGAGCCTGTCGCGGGCGACCCGGATGAGGTAGCCCTCGGCGTTGAGCTTGCCGATCAGCGCGATCCCAAATTGCGGGCGTTGAGCCAAGGCCCGGTCGGCCGCGGCGACGGCATCTTCTCCCGCCTGAAGCGCCTCCGTGTCGCGGTCGAGGTCGGCCAGCTTGCCTACGAGATACCCTCCCGCATTAGCGTAGAGGGCATCCACGATCGCGTCCGCGTGCTCTGGAGCCCCGAGCGCTCTGCCCACCCGCAGTGCTTCACGCTCGATCTCCACTCCCTCCGGATTCGAGCCCGACACCAATCCCAGGTAGACCAGAGCATAGAGGTAGTCGGTGCGAGCGTCCTTCGATGCGCCGACCCGCTCGGCGGCCGGGCGGAGCAGATCGGCGGCTCGTCTGAGGTCAATGTGAGCCCCCGTGCCGTCGAGCTTGCCGATGAGCGCCACGCCCTGCATTGAATAAGCGCGCCCGAGCGCAATCGTGGTCGCCTCGGACTTGTCCGTGCGCTGCAGTGCCTGGAGCAGGGCCACGGCCTGGGCGGCAAGCGGTGCGGAGGCGCCGACATTTCCGAGGATGCCGACTGCCTCGGCACGGTCCACCAGCGCAAGGGCGCCGCTGCGGACAGTTTGCGGGTCGTCGAGCTGCGTAGGCAGGTGGCGGAAGTAGTCGATCTCTCGTTGTGAGAGCTCCGAGATGGTCTGATAGCGTCCGAAGGTCGTCAGCTCGCTGTCGAGGTCGTCGGTGAGGAAGCCGAGCAATCCTTCAGCTCCCACGCGGGCCTGCTCGGAGACGGCGCGGGTCTGACGGGCGAGGAGCTCTGCCCGCTGCGCCCGCCGGAAGCTCACGAACGCGAATAGTGCCGCGACGACGGCGACCAGAGCGAGCGCCGTGCAGCCGGCGGCGACGGCCCGCGCTCGGCGGAGCGCCCGCCGCGCGGCATTCTCCCGCTCCCGCTGCTCGGCGAGCGCCCGCTCGGTGGCTTCTTTCGCCTCCCGCTCGTGGCGCGCATCGCGGCTCGCCTTGACGACTCCAGTCAGCACGTCGTGCGTGAGCTCGACACGGCGCACATCCAGCCGCTCCTCGATGCGCAGCAGCCTGCGGTTCACCAGCTTGGCGAGCGCATCCGGGGCCGCACCGGCGGCCTGGAACCGGTGGAGCAGACTCTCCTCGGCGAGGTTCTCCCGGTACCCGGACTCCGTGAGTAGGTCGTCCTCGATGATCCGCCGCACCGAGTCGGGCTGGTCGGCGAGGGAGCGCTCGTAGAAGTTGCTGAGGATCGTGTCGTGCGAGCCGGCGAGAAGGTCCTGGGAGATCTCGCTTCGGCCCTGCGCGATCCGCTGCTCGTTGAGCTCCCGGCAGATCAGGCTCAAGAGGGAAGGCTCGACTTCGGCGTTCGCGAGCTCCGAGCCCCCGGCGACAAATCGGACGATCGCCTCGGCGACTTCCTCGGACACCAGCGGCTTGCCGGGCCGCAGCCGGTTGCCGGGCTCGAGCACCGCCTGAAGCGCCTGACTGCCGGTCATGGGGGCGAGCCGCAGCCGGTTCTGCGACAGCGTCGGCATCACCTTCTTCAGGCTCTCGAGCGGGGCGAGGTAGTCCTCCCTGAGCGCAATCACCACCCGGTAGTCGCTGCGGGAGAAGTCGAACCGCTCGGCGATGCTGTCGTCGCTGTCGAGCTTCGCTTCGAGCGCCTTTGGCGGGCGGTTCTCCACCAGGTCCGCGAGCTCCTCGATGAAACGCGCCGCCCGTGCCCGCCCGAACTCATCGCTCTGCGCGAGCGTGAACAGCTCCTCGAACTGGTCGAAGATCAGCAGCGGGATGAGCGTTTCCGCGGAAACGCCCTTCAGCACATCCTCCCGGTGGTGCAGGAACTCCCAGATCGACTCCCCGGCGGCGGCAACCTCCGGGCGACTCCCGGACCCGGACTGCGGCCCAGGCCCGGCCTCGGTCTCGATGCCTCGGGCGCCTTGCGTGCCCCGCGCCGCACGGTTGATTGCCTGCTTGATCTGCTCGGCGGGCTCGGGAGAGTCGTGCCCATAGTCGATCCGCAGGTACACCGGAAAGTACCCCTGGGCCCGCAGGCGCGGAACCAGTCCGGCCCGGAGAATGGAGGTCTTCCCGAGACCGGACTTTCCAAACAGGACCGTCAGAAGCTTTCGGTGTACCCGCCGGGTGAGCTCGGCAACTTCCCCTTCGCGCCCGAAGAAATACGCCTGGCTCTCCTCGGTGAAAGAGGCGAGGCCCAGCCAGGGATTGTCGGCATCGACGCTGGCCCCGGCACTCTCCGGCAGCGGTGCTGGATCCCCTGCGTCCGTGCCGCTCATCCGCCCCGGCCTCGCAGGAACTCCGACAGGCGCTGCGCGAACTCCGGCGTCACCTGTCCGCCGGGCAGCTGCGTGAAGTGCAGCGCCTTGAAGCGCTCCGGCACCTGTGCCTCATCGGGCCCCGTCCCGTCCAGACTCACCGGCAGGATGAAGAGCGCTCCCTCTGCCATGCTTCGCGCCCGATCGATCGCGTAGCTCCACTCGCGCCGGAAGTAGCCCTCGAGCCGGCTCTGGGTGTTTCGAGAGATCACCGGGATGAAGTACGAGCAGCGCGCGATGTGCTGCTTGATCTTCCGGTCGTAGTCGTCCCCGGCCCCGAGGCGATCGATGTCGAACCAAGTCGGGATGCCGGCGGCTTCCAGTCCCGCCTTGATCCTCTGAACTGCAGGCAGATCCTCCCGCGCGTAGCTCACGAACACCGCGTGGTCGGGCATCTCCCGCGCCGGCGGCACGAAGCGCAACGGAACGATGCGAGACGTCGAAGTGCCGGACGGGCCCGGAGTGTTGGAGCCTCCCGCGGCCCCGGAGGCGCCGGTGGAGCGGCCCGAGGTCTCGTTCCGCTTCTGCCATCTCCCGTGCAGCTCCTCCACGAACCGCTCCGCTCCGGTGTAGATCCTCGTGCGTACGCTCACCTGCTGAAGGAACGCCACCAGCCGCGCATCGCCTGTGACCTCATCGTCCGCGAGGATCTCCCCGACGTCGCGCGGGTCTGAGAGCCGATGACGCTTGGCCATGCGCAGGAACAGGCGTGCCAACCAGTTGGTGAAGCTGCTCCCGATCAGCAGCAGATGACTGTGCTCGAGCTCGTGAAACAGCCGCTCCGGCACCAGGCTCTCGTTCTGCAGCGCACAGATGTACTCGAGCAGGTCCTCATCGGAGATCACATACGTCGGGGAGGCCGAGAGCTTGCCGAAGAGGTGATACACGAGGGGACGAGAGAGCTGACTGCGCTCGACCGGCAAGTCCACCACCCGGTTCGGGGCGTAGGAGAGAACCTCGGTGGAGGCGGAGCCCCCGAAGCGCTCGAGGTTGATCGCGCTCTCGAGCAGGGAGTCGAAGGTCGTGGTGACGAAGAGGTCGAAGTCGGTGATCGCCGCGAGCTGCCGCAGCGCCGGGGGCGGCTCGAAGGGCGCGTCCCGGAGCACCGAGCGCAACCGCACGTAGGCTTCTTCCCGTCGCCCGCGTCCGGCGAGAAATAAGCACACCACATCGTTCAGCGTGTAGCGCTCGGGAAGATCGGAGCCGGAGATGTTGAGTCGTCCCGCGAGTTTCTCGGCCGCCCAGTCGTGAAGGAGCCTCGGGCCGCGCTCCGTCGTGACCTGCAACAGCTCGGGCCCCACGATCGGGATGACCTGCCGCTCCTCGATGTAGGAGAGCAGGTCCTCCCAGGCATCCTCATCGAGGGTGGCGGCGGGCAGAATCGCACCAGACCCGGTTGTCATTCTTCCTTCTTGGCACGCCAATGCTCTCGGGCGGCCCCGACCCCGTTGCCCGCACTGTGGTCAGACTTCCCCGTGGCAGCGGAACGAGCATCTTACCCCCATTGGGCGAGCGTCGGCGTCCCTTTCCGCGTCCGACGCGCGCGCTACAGGTGCGGCAGCCACGCGTCGATGACGGCGCAGCGGCGCTCCTCGCGCACGGCGTGCAGCGCCCGCTCGAGCGCGGCGTCGAGCTCCTCCGGCGTCCGCGCCGTTTGCGCGAGAGCGCCGCCGGCCGCCGCCGCGATGCCCGCATAATCGGGCACCGGATCGAAGCTCACGTCGAGATCCTCGGCCCGCGCGCGGCTCCCGTATCCATCCGGGTGCACGCCGAGCATAGAGAACTTCGGCGCGCGCCAGCCGCGGTTGTTGTAGATCACCTGCAAGAACGGCGTGCGATAGCGCCGCGCCATCCAGTGCACGGCGGAGGGAACCGAGAACAGATACGAGCCGTCGCCGGTGAGCGCGACGATGAGGTCGTCGGGGCGCGCGAGCTTCGCGCCGACCGCCGCCCCGCCGTTCCAGCCGAGCGAGCCGCCGCCTTGCGTGAAGAGGGTTCCCGGCCGCACGCGCCCGGCGTGGTTCGCGATGACGTGGAAATTCGTGACGCCCTCGCTCAGCACGATGGCCTCATCGCCGATCGCGCGGCGGATGCGGGCCGTCACGTATTCGGCCGTCAAGCCGTCGGCCGGCGGGCGCTCCAGGCGCTCGAGCTCGCTCAGCCACTCGGCGTGGCGCCGCGCGTAGTGCGCGGCGCGCTCCCGGACCGCCGCCGCGTCGATCGGCATGGAGTCGAGCTCGCGGTTCACCTGCCGCAGCGCGAGCGCCGCGTCCGCCCGGAAGATGTGCCGGGCGTGGATGTACCAAAGCGGCATCTGCTCCTTGAGCGGATCGGTGTCGATGTGCAGGATGCGCGCGCTCGCGCTCGGCCGGTTGATCTGCGGGATCCACGGCACGTCGCTGTCGATGACGAGGATCGTGTCCGCCTCGGCGAGCGCGGGGTTCTGGCGCTTCTCGTTCCACTGACTGCCCTGATAGAGCGGATCGGTTTGCGGGAAATTCACGCAGCTCGGAACGGAGTCGAGCACGCCCACGCCGAGCCGAGCGGCGAGGCGCGTGAGCTCGGCGACCGCGGCCGGATTGCGGCCGGCGTAGGTGGTGACGATGAGCGGCCGGCGGGCGCTCGCGAGCGCCTGCGCAACGAGCGCCGCACCCTGCGGGGCGAGCGCGCCTGCCGAGATCGGCGGCCACTCGCCCGCGTCGATGCTCACCGGCTCCACCTCCGCCTCCAAGACCTCGCGCGCGGCGGTCAAATAGACGGGCCCCTTCGGCTCGCTGTACGCGAACTGCAGCGCGCGGTGGACGATCTGCTTCGCGTTCGCGCCGAGGCGGATCTCGTGGTCGTAGCGCATGTAGCCGCGCACGATGCCGCGCTGGTCGAACACGTCCTGGATCCAATGGATGAACTCGTTGCGGCTGCCGCGCGCCTCGCCCTCCTGCGTCGCGGGCGACATCCCGGCGATGATCAGCACCGGCGCCCGCCCCTTGGCCGCGTTGTGAACGGCGCCGCCGAGCTGCTGCGTGCCGCACTCCACGTGCACGAGCACCGCCTGGGCGCGGCCGCTCACCTGCGCGAAGCCGTGCGCCGCGGAGAGCGCCACCATCTCGTTCGGACAAGTGATCAGCGCGGGGAAGGCCTCCCGCCGCCCGGCCGCTCGCGCCTCGGCGAGCGTCTCGAGGAACGCGCTGTGGTCGCTGCCGAGATTCGCGAAGACGTAATCCATCCCCGCCTCGCGCAGGGCCTCGAGGATGGCGGTGCTCGTGGTGTACATCGGCGCCCGATCTTAGCGCGATCTCAGGTCCACTGCTCCGTGCGGGCGACGCTGCGCGCGTAGGGCCGGATGCCGAGCCACATGAGCGCCATGGAGAGCGCCCCCAGCACGGCCGCCGTCAGCATGATCGATTCGGCGATCTTCGCCTCGGAGCCGACGATGTAGTCGGTGACGAGCGCGACCACGAGCGGCGCGATGCCGGAGCCGAAGACGTTGAAGATGAACAGGAACAGCGCCGTCACCTGGCCGCGCATCTCGTTC
>JASHSR010000442.1 GCA_030038645.1 Gammaproteobacteria bacterium | reverse complement strand
GCTGCGGACCCGGTGGGCGAAGCGGACGCGCCGGGCGTTCGCCTCGTGGTGGGCGCGAAGGCCTCCGCGATGTTGAGCTTGCGGTTCGCCGCCACGATCACGCGAGCGTAGGGCGCGACGGCGACGATCTTGCGAATGCTGAGAGCCGGGGGCTGCGAGCGGTACTGCATGCCCTGAATCGTGAGACGATCCCATTTCACGAAGTCCTGCCGCAACTGATCGTCGACGGTGCGCAGCTTCTCGACCTCGGTGTCTCCCTTGACGGAGAGGCCGCTTCCGGCACGGTCGATGTCGAGCTGCGTCGTGAGCAGGCCGGAGACCAGTCTGAGCGCCGACCGCTGCGCAACGTAGGGCTGCAGCGCGGTGAGGTCGATGTCCCGGAGCGCGACGTGCGCCTGCGCCGTGCCGGGGCCGAGCGCATAGGTGGCGCTCGCGTCGAGCCGGCCCGCGCCGTTGACCTTGGCGCCGGCGGAGATCTTGAGTGTTGCATCGCCCGGACTGTGGAAGCCCTCGACGCGAAGCGCGATGTCGTCCAGCGTGAGGGATGCGGCCGGTGCGACTTCCCGGTCCTGCGCGGACAATTTGAGCCCGGTGAGTTGGATATCCGGAGCGGCAAGCGACCAGGGCGCCGAGGCGGGCTGCTGCGGGGCCGTTTGCTGCGCGACGGTTTGCTGCGGGGCGGCCTGCTGCTGGGGGGCGGTCTGCGCGGCCTCCTGCAGGGCGGGCGTAGCCGAGGCGCTCGAACCTGCGCCGGGCGCGGCCGGCTTGCCGGAGCCCGAGGCGGACGGGCTCCCCATCAGCTCCGAGAAGTTGAGGCGGCCATCGGGATCGATCCAGGCCTGCACGGTACCGCCCGTCAAGCGAACGGTGCCGACGGTGACCGAGCGCCGCGCGAGATCGACGCGTGTATTCCGAACGTCGAGGAGGTCGAGATCGACGTAATCGGTCGGCGCCTTGGGCGGCTTCACTCCGAGGCGGCTCACCGTGAGCTGATGCACATCGACCTGCAGGCTCGCAGGGCTCCCCGCCGTGAGGTCATAGTCGCCATTCAGGGCGATCACGCCGGAGGAGACCTCGAAGTGCAGCGCGTCGCGCATGAAGCTCCACAGCGTGCGGGCTTGCAACGCCGAGATCTCGAACTGTCCGCGCGAGGACATCGGCTCGACCCCGAGCGTTCCGCTCCAATGGAAGCGCTCGCCGAGCTGGGTCGCGAAGTCGAGGGCATACTCGTTCGAGGCGTTGCCGACGGTGCTGAAGTTGCGCAGGTCGAAGTTGATCGGCTGCAGATCGGCGTGGAAAGGCGTCGCGCGCGAGCGGTCCTCGTAGCTCGAGCGGCCGTCGAGCACGGCGAAGCGGTCGATGAAGAGCCGCATCGGGCCCGACTTCTTCGGCGGTGGCGCGGGCGAGGCCGTGCCGGCGAACGGTTTCGCGAGATCGGCGAGATTGAGCGAGCCGTCGCGCCGCACGAGCACTCGAGCGAAGGGCCGGGTGAGGATGATCTCGCTGAAGCTCGGGCCGCGGCGCCACAGGCTCGCGAGTTGCAGCTGGACATGGAGCGCCCCCGCGCCCAGCATCGGGGTGGAATCGGCGTCCGGGAAGGAGATGTCCTCGGCGTCGAGCGTGAGCGTGAAGGGGTTGAAGCGGATATCGCCGAGTGAGAGCTGCCGGTGATAATGCGTCGTGACGTAGCTCTGCAGCCCCGAGCGCAACCAGTGAGGCACGCCCACGAAGCCCACGAGGGCGTACGCGCCGACCAGCACGACGATCACGGCCGTCGAGTAGAGGAGGCGCCGGATCCAGGGTGTTCGCAATGTGAGCTGCACTGCAGCAGGGCCCCTACGCTCGTACGCCGTGCCTTAGAGTATCACTCACTCGGCAGAGAGTCTCACCCACGAGCCCACCGATGAGCGACCCCTACGACTTGCAACGCTTCCTCGAGGCCCAGGATCCGGTCTATGCCGAGGTCTGCGCGGAGCTCGGCGCCGGGTACAAAAGAAGCCACTGGATCTGGTTCGTGTTTCCTCAGGTGCAGGGTCTCGGCTCGAGCCCCATGTCGCGCCGCTTCGCCATCTCCTCCCTCGATGAGGCGCGCGCGTATCTGAAGCATCCGGTGCTCGGACCTCGGCTCACCGAGTGCACGCGGCTCGTCAATCAGGCGCAGGGTAAGACGGCGCGCCAGATCTTCGGCTCTCCGGACGACCTGAAGTTTCGCTCCTGCCTCACGCTCTTCGCGCAAGCGAGCGGACACGATGAGGTATTTGAATACGCGTTGCGTAAGTACTACGGCGGCGAGCGCGACGAGCGGACGCTCGCGCTGCTGGGCGATTGAGGAACGGCGCACGGAGCCCGCCGTACTCTGCGCTGCCGTAGCATCGGAGGTCGCGTCAGACTTTGAACGTCTCCACCGACCCGGGGTGGAACAGCTCCTCGACCGCGACGCGGCGGGGGGAGAGCCCCTGCTCGTGGTGATGGCGCAGGAAGGTCTCGAGCGTCTTGCGGTTCGGCTCGAGCCCGTAGGGCCAGTAGTCCTCGCCCATCTCGCGGCGCACCGCAAGGAGCTGCTCCTCGACGAACGGCAGCATCACTTTGGTCGCGGAGGTATCGCGCAAGTGCTCGAGGGCGATCGATTTCGCGCGCTCGAACGCCTTGGCGAGCGCCGCCGGCAGCCAGGGATGCCGCTCGGCGAGCGTGCGGCGCACCCCGAGCACGTGCATGATGGGGAAGACGCCGGTACGCCGGAAGTAGTCCATCGCCGCGCCGGCCGGGTCGGCGAACAGCCATCCGACGGGGGAGCCCGCCGTCCCGAAGCACGAGGGCAGCCGCGGGCCGACGATCCCGTCGATCTCGCCTTGCTCGAGCATGCGCGAGAGCGTGCGATCCGGCGGCGCCGATTCCAGGCGAACGTCCGGCGGCAGATCGAGGGCGATCTTCTCCACTCGGCCGGGCTGCTCCATCCCGCCGCGCACCCAGATCACGTCGGACGGACGGACGCCGAATTCGTCCTGCAGCAGGCCTCGCGCCCAGACGCACGCGGTGAGCTGATACTCCGGCGTTCCGATGCGGCGGCCTTTCAGATCCGCGGGAGCGTGGATGCCGCGATCCTGGCGGATAACGATGGCCGTGTGGCGGAACGTGCGCGAGGGAAAGACCGGAACGCCGACGTATGGGTTGTCGCCGCGCGCCGTTCGCAGGACGAAGCTGCTGAGCGACAGCTCGCAGACGTCGAAGTCGGCGTGGCGCATGGCACGGAAGAAGATCTCCTCCGCGGAGAGCAGCATGAAGATCGGCCTCACGCCGTCGATGCGGACAGTCTCATCGACCAGGGGACGCACGCGATCGTAATCGCCGATGGCGATGGAGAGCTCGAGCTTCATGGGCGCCACGAGCCGTCGCGCCACCGATGCGCGGGTACGTTCTCGCCGTCGCCGACCGGGGCGGCCCGATTGAGCGGTCTCGCGGGACATCGGGCGAGGCTATTCGATTCCGCCCACCGGCGCAAACGGCTCACGCTTGCGCTCCTCGTTGCCATCGGCGAGCGCGGCGCTGCACTATAGGGGCGGCGGTCGAGACGCCGGCCCCAGAGTTGAGCCCCATGACTTCGCCCCAAGCCGAGGACGCTCAGCCGCTCGCCCTGACGGAGGCGGACGCGTTGGTCGTGGTGGACGTGCAGAACGACTTTCTGCCGGGCGGAGCGCTCGGCGTGCCGGCGGGAGAGGAGGTCATCGCGCCGCTCAATCGCTGTATCGGGCTGTTCGAGCGCCGCCGCCTGCCCGTCTTCGCGACTCGCGACTGGCACCCGCCCCATCACAGCTCGTTCCGCGAGCAGGGCGGACCGTGGCCGCCCCACTGCATCGCCGGCACGCGCGGAGCGGAATTCGCCTCGCAGCTGCGCCTTCCCCCGGATGTGCGCGTCATCTCGAAGGCGACGCGGCCGCAGGCCGACGCGTACTCCGGATTCGAGGGCACGGATCTCGCCGCCCAGCTGAGCGATCTGGCTCGCCGGCGCGTCTTCATCGGCGGTCTTGCAACGGATTACTGCGTGCGCGCCACGGCGCTCGATGCGCTATCGCACGGATTGCAGGCGGTCGTGCTTTCGGATGCCGTACGGGCGGTCAACGTGCGGCCCGGCGACGGAGAGCGCGCGCTTGCCGATATGGCGACGCGGGGCGTGCGCATCGCTCGCGTCGAGCGCGTGCTCGCCTGAGCGCGACTGTCCGGCAAGCGGCGCGGGCCCGACATCCGATCCGACACCCATGACCGCCGCCACCGCGCTGCTCACGGATTTCTACCAGCTCACGATGGCGCACGCCTATTTCGAGCTCGACATGCGCGAGACGGCCGTCTTCGAGCTCTTCGTCCGCAGACTTCCGAGGACCCGGCGGTTTCTGGTGGCGGCGGGGCTCGAGCAGGCGCTCGACTACGTGGAGAGGCTGCGCTTCACGGCCGAGGAGCTCGAGTACCTGGCGCGGCTCGGCACGTTCTCGCGGCCTTTCCTGGATCACCTCGCGACGCTGCGCTTCACCGGGAGCGTGCACGCCATGCCGGAGGGAACCGCGCTCTTCGCCGATGAGCCGATCCTGCGCGTCACGGCACCGATTCTCGAGGCGCAGCTGCTCGAGAGCCGGATCATCAACATCGTTCACTTCCAGACGCTGATCGCGAGCAAGGCGGCGCGCTGCGTCCTGGCGGCCCGCGGCAGGACGCTCGTCGACTTCGGCATGCGCCGCGCGCACGAGGCGGATGCCGCTCTGCTCGCGGCGCGGGCCGCCTATCTCGCCGGATTCGACGCCACGGCGACCGTCGAGGCGGCGCGGCGCTTCGGCATTCCGCCCTCGGGCACTCTCGCGCACTCGTTCATCGAGGCGCACGATCGGGAGGAGGACGCCTTCCGCAGGTTCGTGCGCGTTCGCCCGGAGCCGACCGCGCTTCTCATCGACACGTACGACACCGAGCGCGGCGCACG
>JASHSR010000441.1 GCA_030038645.1 Gammaproteobacteria bacterium | reverse complement strand
CGCATCGCGGGCGCCGGCTGCGTGCCGCGCGAGCCGCGCCGCGGGAACGCCTGCGCGGGATGTGAGGATCGCGAGCACGCAGGCGTGAAGCGCGCGCGTGCGCGCGGGGAATAGGGATTCCTCGAGCGCGCGGCGAGCGAGCTCGTGGCGGAAAGCAAGCGCCCCGTCGTCGTCGCGCACGACGCCGAGGGTGAGGCAGCGCTCGAGGTCCGTCTCGTCCGGTCCCACTGCCTCGCCGATGAGCCAGGACTCGGTCTTCCCCGGCACGATGCAGACAAGCTCCGCGAGCTCACGCGCTTTCGGGGCGAGGCGCGCGACTCGGGCAAGCACCGCGTCGCGCACGGTCGCGGGAACCGCCCCGGCCTCGGCGGCCAGCGCTTCGGTCAGCAAAAATGGATTGCCCCCGGTGATGCGGTGCAGGCCTGCGGCGGGCCGCTCGGCGCGGCGCGCGAGCTCCTCGACCGCCGACTCCGACAGAGGCTCGAGCGTCATCCTCCGTGTGCTCGCTCGCGGCAGATCGCCGATGACGAACCGCAGCGGATGGCGCGAGGTCATCTCATGGTCCCGATAAGTGACGACGAGCAACGCGCGCGTGCGGTGGATGCGCCGGCCGAGGAACTTGAGCAGGTCGAGTGTCGTCTCGTCCGCCCAGTGCACGTCCTCGAACACGGCGAGCGTGCCGGCCTCGCGTCCGATCTCCTCGAGCGCCGCCGTGAAGATCTCCTCGCGGCTCGCTTCCGAGGTGAGGGCGGCGAGCAGCTTGCCCCCCGTCTGGCTCGCGATGTCGTGCAACGGGGCGAGGGCGCGGGGCATGAAGAGCGCATCGCAGACGCCCCAGAGCTGGCGCCGAGCGGGGTGGCGCATCGCGAGCTCCTGCAGGAGCGCCGTCTTCCCGACGCCCGCCTCACCGCCGACGAGAGCGATGCACCCGGATCGGCAAGCCGCATCCGCCAGCCACCCGGCCAGATCGGCAAGGCATCGGTCGCGCTCGAGCAACGTCATCGAGATCGAGCCCCTTTCGTGGCAATTGCGGCCAGTGTCCGACATGCGCCCTGCCGGCGTCTTGAGCCGCGCATGAAGCTCGTCTGAATCCTCTCTCAAGCGCCAATTTAGGGAGGTCTTCCCCCCAATTTGGGTAGTCCTCACCATTCGGGGCGCGGAGCCGCGCTGCACGATGCCGCGTACCGAAGCTACTCGGGGAGGATCGAACCATGAACGATGTATCTCGGAGCCCGGCACCGTGCGCCGCTCGCGCGCGCCTCGGGTCACTCCTGGCTCTCGCCCGGCCCGCAACCGCTCTCGGCTTGTCGCTCGGCTTCGCCGTCGCGGCGATGCCGGCGCGGGCGGCGAGCGTGGCGCAGCCCTCTGGGACGCTGATCGAGGAGGTGCGCAACGTGACGGCGCAGTACCAGAGCGTCGGCGCCGCCCTCAAGGCGGGATACGTGCAAGGAACGCCGTGCGTCAGCGGTCCCGACACCGGCGCAATGGGCGTGCACTACGTGCACCTCGACTGGATCGAGGAGGCGATGCTCGACGTGAACAAGCCGTCGGCGCTCATCTACGAGCCGCAGCTGGACGGCTCGATGCGCCTCGTCGGCG
The DNA here is from genome assembly GCA_030038645.1 of Gammaproteobacteria bacterium. GTDB lineage: Bacteria > Pseudomonadota > Gammaproteobacteria > Steroidobacterales > Steroidobacteraceae > JASHUC01. The sequence continues at coordinate 967 of JASHSR010000441.1, read as the reverse complement.
TCGAGTACCTCGTGTACGCGAGCGTTTGGGATGCCGAGAACGGCTCGGCGCCCTCGCTCGAGGGGAATCTGCTGAATTACATCGCGTACCCGAACCGCTACGACCTGCCTGCGCTCTACGAGATCCACGTCTGGGCATGGCAGTCGAATCCGATGGGAAACATGGCGGACTGGAACACGCAGGTCACCTGCGACAATCAGCCGACGAACTGAGCTCGGAAGGAGCGGACCCGCCGTCTGCGAGCGTAGCGCCCCTCTGCGAGCGCAGCGCCGGTCGCGCCCGCCTCGATCCCCTCGAGGCGGGCGCGACCCTCATAGCGAGGCGCCTCCGGTTCATTGTCATCCCTGCCGGCGCTCCCGATCGATAGTCCCTCCATTCCGCCTACTCCTCGATCGAAGCCCGCTCGCTCAAAGCCTCCTCGATCGAGGTCCTCTCGCTCGACAGTCTCTCGCTCATAGCCCCGCCGCTCGCTCGAATCAGGGCCCGAGCTAGGGCCCCCGGTTGACCGCTTGGCAAGGGCGTGTATACTGTGTATACAGTATATGCACAGTGAGCTCCTGATCTCGCAGGCGGACGGCCGCCCGATGTACCTCCAGCTGATGGAGCAGATCCGGCGCCGAATCGCCGCGGGAGACTGGCCCGCCGGCTACGAGCTGCCGTCCATCCGAGCGCTTGCCGCGGACGTGAGCGTCAGCGTCATCACGATCAAGCGCGCGTATCTCGAGCTCGAGCGCGAGGGAGTCATCGTGACACGGCAGGGCAAGGGATCTTTCGTGGCGGACGGCGCGGATCTCGGACGGCGCTTGCAGCAGCAGGACCTCGACCAGCACCTCGAGGCGGCAGCCGAGCTCTCATTCGTCCTGGGGCTCGATGCGCAAGAGCTCGAGGCGCGCGTCCGCGACGCGTACCGCCGCATCACGAAGGAGCGAGCATGAGCGCTCGCGAGCACCTCTCGAAGGACAACGCA
>JASHSR010000440.1 GCA_030038645.1 Gammaproteobacteria bacterium | reverse complement strand
GCTTCAGGCTGAGCCGGATACGAGTTCGCCAGACTTCGAAGGGATCCCACCCGCTGCCCGTCCGCCCTTCGGCGTCGTTGAGTTCTTTTGGCTTCGAGTGGACCGCACTGCTCGACGCGTCGTCGTTCGCCGCCTTGTAGGTGCGCGAGTAGACGGTGAGCACCAATCGGCTTTTGTTCATCGGTGCGTGACCTTGTTGTTCGCGTACGCTGCCTTCCCCGCAACGCAGGCGGCATTCTAGACCAAATCGGGCCGGGGACGCATGTCTTATGTGATGTTTATGCAATGGTCCTATGGGATCATGGACGAATATGTAAAACTCGCATCTCCGCCCCGGCGGCACGCCCCGCGCCGCGGTCCCGGGGTGGCGCCGCGTCCCTGGCTGATGGTGCAATGCGCGCCTTGTTTTTCAGGCGCTTGCCGTGGCCGTGTCCGCTGATTCCGGAGCAACTTTGAAGAGGATCGATCCCTTCGGCTTCGCTCGCGAGCTCGTGACCGGCTGGGACGCCGTCGCGATCATCATCGTGGTCGGCCTCGTCGTCCTGCTCGGGGAGGCGAGCCGTGGCCTGCTCGAGCCGCTTGCGAAGCTCAACGCCACGCCAGTCTCGCTCGACCCCATCCACCTGCCGATGTACGCGGCGCGTACGACGCTCAGGATGTTCGCGGCGCTCGCCCTGTCGCTCACCTTCACCTTCACCTACGCGACGCTTGCGGCGAAAAGCCCGCGCGCCGGCAAAATCCTGGTGCCGATTCTCGACATCCTGCAGTCCGTTCCGATCCTCGGATTCATCTCGATCACGGTCGTCTTCTTCATGTCGCTCGCGCCCGGACGAGTCTTGGGCGCCGAGTTCGCCGCGATCTTCGCCATCTTCACGAGCCAGGCGTGGAACATGGCGTTCAGCTTCTATCAATCGCTGCGCACGGTGCCGGTGGAGCTCGTCGAGGCGGCCGATTCCTTCCACCTCTCGCCCTGGATGAAATTCTGGCAGGTGGAGGTCCCCTTCGCGCTGCCCGGCCTCATCTGGAACACGATGATGTCCATGTCGGGTGGCTGGTTCTTCGTCGTCGCCTCCGAGTCGATCCAGGTCGGCCACACCTCCCTCGCTCTGCCCGGCGTCGGCACGTACATCGCGCTCGCGATCGACCACCGCGATCTCACCGCGATCGGCTGGGCGATCGCCGCGATGCTCATCGTCATCCTGCTCTACGACCAGCTGCTCTTCCGCCCACTCGTCGCCTGGGTCGATCAGCTGCGCTACGAGCAGGAGCCGAGCGCCCGGCCGCCTCGCTCCTGGGCGCTCACGGTCATGCAGCGCTCGCAGCTCGTCTCCGCGGTGACCGACGGCTTCTATGCCGCGGTCCGCTGGACGAGCTGGGCCATGCCGATCGGCTCCGGCGCGGCGCCGCCGCGGGCCGCCGACTCGAGGCGCCGCCGACAATACGCGGACTACGCGTGGCTCGCCGCAATCGGCGTCGTCGTCGTCCTCGGCCTCTGGCACATCATCCGCGAGCTCCTCGCCCACACGACGCTCGGGGAGGCCGAGACCGTCTGCGGCTTCGCAGTGCTCACCATGCTGCGCGTGTTCGTGCTCATCGCGCTCGCCAGCGTAATCTGGGTTCCGATCGGCGTGTGGGTCGGCTTGAGGCCGCGCGTGGTCGCGATCGTGCAGCCGATTGCGCAGTTCCTCGCGGCCTTCCCCGCGAACCTGCTGTTTCCGCTCGCGGTCTACGGAATCGTCGTCTGGCGCTTGAATCCCGATGTGTGGCTGAGCCCCCTCATGATCCTCGGCACCCAGTGGTACATCCTCTTCAACGTCATCGCGGGCGCCTCGGTCACGCCCACCGAGCTGCGCTACGCCGCGGAAAACCTGAACGTCGGGGGATGGCTGTGGTGGAAGCGGGTTGCGATCCCGGCCGTGTTCCCCTACTACGTGACGGGAGCCATCACGGCCTCCGGCGGCTCCTGGAACGCGGCCATCGTCGCGGAGGTCGCAACCTGGGGCCGCACGGAGGTGCGAGCCCACGGCCTCGGCGCGTACATCGCCGATGCGACCGCGGCGGGGGACTTCCACCGCATCGTGCTCGGGATCGTCACGATGAGCCTGTTCGTCGTTGCGATCAATCGGCTCTTCTGGCGGCCGCTGTATTATTACGCCGAGCGCCGATTCCGGCTCGGCTGACCGTGACACCGCCATGAGCGCCGCCGCCCCATTGCTGCAAGTCCACGAGGTGAGCAAGGCTTTCCCGAAGCCCGAGGGCGAGCACATCGTGCTGCAAGGCGTGAACCTCGAGGTGGCGACGGGCGAGATCGTGGGGCTCCTCGGCCGCTCCGGCTCGGGCAAGTCCACGCTGCTGCGCCTCATCGCAGGGCTCTCCGAGCCGAGCGGCGGCACTCTCACCTATCTCGGCCAGCCGATCGACGGGCCCGCCCACGGGATCGCGATGGTCTTTCAGAGCTTCGCGATCTTTCCGTGGCTCACGGTCTACGAGAACGTGGCGCTCGGCCTCGAGGCGCTGCGCGTGCCCGCCGCCGAGATCCGGCGCCGCTCGCTCGCCGCCATCGACCTGATCGGGCTCGACGGCTTCGAGTCCGCCTATCCCCGCGAGCTCTCGGGCGGCATGCGCCAGCGCGTCGGCTTCGCGCGCGCGCTCGTCGTGCACCCGAACATCCTGCTCATGGACGAGCCGTTCTCGGCCCTCGACGTGCTCACCGCCGAGACCCTGCGAACCGACTTCCTCGACCTGTGGACTGAAGGGCGCATGCCCATCAAGGGCGTCGTGCTCGTCACGCACAACATCGAGGAGGCGGTCCTCATGTGTGACCGCATCCTCGTGTTCGCGAGCAACCCGGGACGCATCCTCACCGAGATCCGCGTCTCCCTCCCGCAGCCGCGCAGCCGCCTCGATCCCAGCTTCCGCGCGCTCGTCGAGCGAATCTACGTCGAGATGACGGCGCTGCCCGCCGATGCGCACAGCCGCAACGAGCGCTTCCCCGGCCTCGGTATCGGCACGGTGCTGCCGCGCGTCGGCTCGAACCTGCTCTCGGGCCTCATCGAGACGGTGGCCTCACCGCCCTTCAACGGCACGGCGGACCTGCCGAAGATCGCCTCCGACCTGCAGATGGAGATCGACGACCTGTTCCCCGTTGCCGAGGCCGCGCAGATGATGCGCTTCGCGGAGCTCGCCGGGGGCGACATCAAGCTCACGGACGCGGGGGTCGCGTTCGCGAACGCCTCGCTCGATGAGCGCAAGCGGATCTTCGCGCGCCAGCTCCTCGCGTACGTGCCGCTCGCCGCGCACATCCGCCGGGTGCTCGATGAGCGCCCGAGCCACGGCGCGAGGAAGAGCCGTTTCTTCGACGAGCTCGAGGACTACATGGACGAGCCGCGGGCCGAGCAGACGTTGCGCACCATCATCAGCTGGGGCCGGTACGCCGAGGCGTTCGCCTACGACGACGAGAATGCCGCCTTCAGCCTCGAGAATCCGAGCTGAGCCGCTCGCGGAGGATGCCATGCTATTTCCCACGACGTTGGTCGGAAGCTACCCTCAGCCGGACTGGCTGATCGATCGAGCGAAGCTCGCCGGGCGCTTTCCGCCACGGGTGCGCGTGCGCGAGCTGTGGCGCGTGCCCGAGCCCTTCCTCGCCGAGGCGCAGGATGATGCGACGGTGCTCGCCATCAAGGCTCAGGAAGAGGCCGGGCTCGACATCGTGACCGATGGGGAGATCCGCCGCGAGAGCTACTCCAATCGCTTCGCCACTGCGCTCGAGGGGGTCGACATCGACCATCCCGGCACCGCGCTCGACCGCTCGGGCCACCCGAACCCGGTGCCCCGCATCGTCGGGCGGATTCGGCGCAAGCACCCCGTGCAGCTCGAGGACTTGCGCTTCCTCAAGCGCCACACGCGCCGGACGGTGAAGATGACCGTGCCCGGACCGTTCACGATGAGCCAGCAGGCGCAGAACGACTACTACAAGACGGACGAGGACGCGGCGATGGACTACGCGCAAGCGGTGAACGAGGAGATCCGCGACCTCTTCGCCGCGGGCGCCGACATCGTGCAGATCGACGAGCCGTACATGCAGGCGCGCCCGGAGAAGGCCCGCCAGTACGGCCTCGCCGCGCTCAACCGCGCGCTCGAGGGAGTGACCGGGCGCACGGCGGTTCACATCTGCTTCGGCTACGCGGCCATCATCCACGAGCGCCCCTCGGGCTACTCCTTCCTGCCGGAGCTCGCCGGGTGCCGCTGCGCGCAGATCTCCATCGAGACCGCGCAATCCGGGCTCGACTGCGCCGTGCTCGAGAAGCTCCCGGGCAAGCAGATCATGGTCGGCGCAATCGATCTATCCGACCTGCAGATCGAATCCCCGCAGACCGTCGCGGCGCGGGTGCGCCGCGCGCTGCGCTACGTGAAGCCCGAGGATGTGATCCTCGCGCCGGACTGCGGCATGAAGTACCTCCCGCGCGAGGTGGCCTTCGGGAAGCTTCAGGCGCTCGTCGCGGGCGCGGCGATCCTGCGCGCCGAGGGTTGAGCGCTGCCGCTCTTGCGGCACACGACGAAATGATCGGCGCCGAGACGGGCGGCCTTCAGCAGCCGAAATGCCGCCCGGCGCAACAGGAGCCGGCGGGTATCGATCCGGCGAACGAAGTTGATGTACGTGCTCAACGTCGCGTACTCGAGCACGGTGAAGCCCGCGCTCGATAGAATCTCCTCGAGCGCCGGACGCGGAAACAAATTGATGTGATGCGGCGGGCACACCATGCCCCAGCGCTGCAGGCCGAGCACCCGCCGGTGAATGCAGGCGGGACTCGGAGTAGTGAGAACCAGATACCCTCCCGGGCGCACTTTTTCGCTCATCTGCGCAAGGAGCAACGCGGGATCGGTGACGTGCTCGAGGACGTTGAAGGACCCGACGACGTCGTAGTGCTCCTGCACGCCCTGCAACTCGCTGCCGATGAAGTCGATGCCGAACATCTCGCGCGCGTAGGCCGTCTCGGACTTCGAGATCTCGATTCCGTCCGCGTGCAGGCCGAACTCGCAGCGCGCCAGGTACACGAAGTAGCCGTTCCCGGCGCCCACATCGAGGATGCGCGGCCGCTCGCTGTAGCGCTCGAGCCGGTGCAGGATGTAGCGCCACCGAAATCCCCACTGGGCCTCGATCTCCCGCCGGCCCGCAAAGGACATCGTGTAGTAGCTGCCGGCCTCGTACTGCGCGTGTACGAACTGCTTGAGGTCGGCCATGATGCAGCCACAGCTCGGACAGAGATAGATGGGAACCCCGCTCTTGATGAAGGCGTGCGCGGGCGATCCGTGCCGAGAGCTGACGACGCAGGATTCAATCACGAGACCTTCGCCTCCGCCACGAGACTTTCGCCTCCGTCGCTTCGAGGAGCTTCTAGACTACACCCCCCGCGCGCCCCGGTGGCGCACTCTACTTCGGGAGCGTCAGCCGGTCCTGGATCGCGAGCAGCACGTCGCGCCGCGAGACCTCGCCCACGAGCGAGTTCCGCCAAGGGCCGAGCGTCACGGGCAGCACGGTCGCCTGCTCCCGCAGGAATCCATCGAGCGCCGTGCCGAGCGCCATGTCGGGCGACAAGGTGAAGCTCACCGGATGCGCGACGTGCTCGACGGCAACGCTCCCGTCGATCGTGCCCTTCTGCACCTGCTCGAGGATGCGCCGCGGATCGAGCCACGCGATGAGCTGGTCGCCGTCGACGATGTAGACGCGCTCGAGCGGGCGCTTCGGCAACCGCTCGAGCAGCTCCTGCACCGTCGTGGTCCGCGGGACGACCGAGGCGGGCGGCTTCACGAGAGGCTCGACGGTTCGTAGCCGCCAGTCGTCCGGCAGCGACGCCGCCTCTGCGCGCGCGAGGGAGGCGTGGTAGACCGACTCACCGTGACGGTAGACCTTCGCCGTGTAGTGCGCCGTCACGCACACGAGCATGAGAGGCAGGACGACCTGGTAGTCGCCCGTCATCTCGAAGACCATCAGGATCGAGGTGAGCGGCGCGTGCGTCGTCGCCGCGAGAAATCCGCCCATGCCGATCAGTCCGTAGGCCGCGGGCGCCGAGGTGACCGTCGGAAGCGCAACGTGCATCAGCTCCCCGACGAGCGTGCCGATCGCGCAGCCGATGAACAGCGTCGGCGTGAAGATGCCGCCGACCCCTCCGGAGCCGATCGTCGCCGCGGTGGCGAGCGCCTTCGCGATCAGGACCCTGAGCAGCCATTTGCCGGCCGTCCTGCCTTGCAGGATGTCGCCGACGACGCTGTAGCCGTTCCCCCAGACCTGCGGCACCCAGATCGAGATGACTCCGACGATGAGCCCGCCCAGCGCGAGCTGCAAGTACGGCGGCCAGCGCAGGCGCACGAAGCGCGACTTGGCGAAGTCGATCAGATTGAGGAAGGGCGGTGCGAGATGCCCGAGCAGCACGCCGAGCACCACGAAGAAGACGAGCTCGATGTTCGAGGCGAACTGGACGTGGGGCACGTCGAACAGGGGCCCGTACCCGAGGAAGCGATGGATCGTCACGTTGGAGGTGACGGAGGCGACGACGAGGGGGCCGAAGCTCTCCATCGCCATGTTGCCGAGTACGATCTCCGAGACGAACAAGGCCCCGGAGATCGGCGCGTTGTACGCCGCCGCGATCCCCGCCGCGGCGCCGCACGCGACCATGAGCCGCAGGCGCGGAATGGAGGCGCGCGCGACGGCGCCGAGCTTCGAGCCCACCATCGCGGCGAGCTGCACCATCGAGCCCTCGCGTCCGATCGAGCCCCCCGAGGCGATCGAGCAGAGCGAGGAGAGGCTGCTCACGAGCGCGGTGCGAAAGCCGATCCGCCCGTCGCCGACGAGCACCGCCTCCATGTAGTCGACCGCCCGCGGCACGGTGAGCACGCGGCCGGCCCAGTGCAGCACGAGACCAGCGAGCAGCCCCCCGACGACCGGAATCGCCATGCGGTGCCACCACACGAGCTCGATCGCGGCGTTCACCAGACCCTGTGACCGCTGTCCGGTGAAGATCCGCTCGAGGAGACTCAAGCTCTCGCGGAACGCGACGGTCGCGAGCGCGCCGAGAAAGCCCGTGAGCGCCGCCCAGAAGATGATGCCGGCGAGGTCCTCGTGCCCGAAGAGCAGCAGCCTGAGCCGCGTGACGAGCGACAGGGAGAGTCGCGGGAGATCCCGTACGTGGTTCGCCATGAGCGCCGAGGCCGGAATGCTTCAGGGCCGTAGCATAGCG
>JASHSR010000041.1 GCA_030038645.1 Gammaproteobacteria bacterium | reverse complement strand
GTCCAGTGCGGACCCACGATGGCGAGCATCACCCCGCAGTTCCCAACGATGTCGTTCAGATGCCCGCGAAAATCCCGTCCCAGCGGAATCGAATCCACATCCTTGAACACCTGCGCCTTGCCGAACTCGGCGATGAGACGATCGTAGATGCGGCCCGTGGCATCCGGACTGTCGCTGCGGCGGTAGCTGATGAAAATCCCCGGCAAGGCTCACTCCGCTTTCTCATGACCCGGATCACCTCATCGTGGCGACCGGGCCATTCTTGGGATGTGCACCGCTGAAGTCTATGCGCCCCGGACCCTCGAGGTCGAATGGCTCTGGGAAGGCCCATTCAGCCTGGTGATAGGTCGGTTCCGGCCGCCACCCCACATCAGGCCGTCGTAGCCGACGCGAGCAAACAACCTTGCCCGCATCGACACCCCGCGCGCAGATCTCTGGTGGGGGCTTTTTCTGGCTCGATGAAGCAAACGTGCTCGGCCACATCGGTCAGCTGCGTGAGCGGTACACCCGTGACCGCAAGCTGCAGGCAGTCCGATGGTTGATCCGGGCGTGACTGCAGGCCCCGTCAGCGAGGGTGGGGCCTGCTCATTACTGGGTCGCTACGACGGCGCCTCGCCTTGAGGCTGACCGGCTGAGGAGGCAGCCAGCATCGCGCCGACGGCGCTCACAAGCCCGGGCAGGTGGGATTCGATGAACCCCCAGACCAGAACCTCGTCAACCTCCGCGTATCCGTGGATGAGCACGTTGCGAAAGGCAATGAGACGCCGGTACTCCGGAATTCGCTCTGCGGCTTGGGGGTCGCGCTTGGCGAGTTGGCTGACAGCCTCTCCGATGACCTCGAACTGCCGTTCGACCGCGGACTGCAGCATGAGGTCGCGCTGGTAGTCGGCAAGAGTTCTGCCGGCAGTGAACCGCCGGATCCTTCCGGCTGCCCGGTCGATGTCGAAGCAGTACTTGAGGGTTTCGACCGGCAGGGTAGATTCAGGCGGCAAAGAGCGGTTCTCGCGAGTGCTGCAGGCTGGCCAGGAAGTAGGGATTGCGCACGGCGCGCTCGACAACGAGGTCGACGTCGCGGCCCAGGAGGGCGCTCAAGGACTCGCGCAGCGCGAAGTAGTGCTGCGCGTATTCCGCGGGCGTGAGCGGCGCGAACTCCACCAGGAAATCGACATCGCTGGACGGTGACGGCAGCGCCGTACCCCGCGCGGAGCCAAACAGATCCAGCCGCCGCACCTGGTGGGCGGCGCACAGCCGGGCGATTTGCCGGCGGAAGGGGGCAAGACTCTCACTCATGCCGCGAAGTTACCCTGGGTTCGAGGTGCCGTCCAATGAGTGCCATCACGCCTCACAGGGGAAAAAATCGGAGTGTCTAAGAAAACCCTTAGACACTTAGACAAACCGAGATCCGGGTGCTCGCAACTGATTGATTTCGATGGGCCCGCTTGGATTCGAACCCAGGACCAAGGGATTATGAGTCCAACCGGTCATTTCTGAAAGCCTATGAAAATAGACATTCCAGAGCAGGCCTGTCTAAGAACCGCCCGGATTTCTAGACTTTTCGGGGTATTCGACTCCTTGGCCTTAGGCTCCGAGCGGCATGACCGCTCCGCCCGCCTTTGAGATGGACGGCCAAGCGCCACCCGGCGGGATGGCCCTAAGATGGTCACCCCATGCGTGGCCCACACAAATTCCGGCGCCGTGATCCCCTGCCGGAAGCACGTCTACCCCCGCTTCACTCGTGCGGGCGGATGACTGCGCAAGGGGGCTGACCATCGTGGATTCAGGAGCGCCGCGACAAAGTACCGCGGCCGTCGCGACAGCCCTCGTGGGTACGACCGCCCTCGAGACGACCGCGCCGGTGGAAGCGACACCAGCCGCGGCAACGGCCGCACCGGTTGCCGGCCGCCTGTATCGGCAGCTGTCCTCGTTCGGTGTGCTGCTGCTGACCCTCTCGTGCCTCTCGCCGGTTGTCGGCGTCTACGGCATGGGATCCGAGATCCTGCAGCAGACCGGCACGGGTGCGGCGGGACTGTTCTTGATCGGGATCGGCGCGGCGGTGATCTGGGCCATGGTCTACGCCGAGCTCGGCTCGGCGTACCCCTATGCAGGTGGCGACTACGTCGGCGTGGGCTCGATTCTCGGTCCCTGGGCGGGATTCGCGTGCCTGGCGCTGTGGGGCATCATCCTCGGCCCCAGCGAGGCGTTCTTTGCAAAGGCCACCAGCGTTTACGTCGTCGAATTGGTCCCGGCCCTGCCACCCCAGCTGGTCACTTTCTGCACACTCGGACTCGCTGTTGCGATCAGCCTGCTCGCCGTGCGCACCAGCGCCATGGTCACCGGAGTGTTCCTCGGCATCGAAATGCTGGCCATTCTGGCGCTGCTCGGTGCCGGCTTCTGGCACCCAGTCCGCGGACTGGCGAGTGTGATCGCGCATCCCTTGCTGCCCGCGGCCAGTGGCGCGATGGTGCCGGTCGCCATAGGAGTGCTCACGACGAACGCCGTCAGCGCGGTCTTCTCGACCGTCGGCGGAAACCAGGCGATCGCGTTCGGCGAGGAGCTCGCGAACCCCCACCGCCACATGGGCCGGGTCATCCTCTGGGCCTGCATGATCGGTGCCTGCGCCACGGGCCTGCCGATCATCGCGGTCGTCGTGGGGGCGCACGCACCGGCGACAATGTTTCGCAGTGCGGCCCCGCTCACCACCTTCATCGATTCGATCGGCGGCCCGATCGCGGGCCGGGCATTGAGCGCCGGTGTCGCGCTGGCCATTTTCAATGCGACGGTCGCTGGGCTGATGTTCTCCGCCCGCCTGCTGTTCAGTTTCGGACGCGACGCCATCTTCTCCCGAGGCATCAATCGACTGCTCGCGAGCGTACATGGTCCGTCCGGCGCGCCGCGTGCGGCGACCTGCGCAGTAGGCCTGATCAGCGCCGGCTGCTGCCTGTTCAGCTCGAACGCCCTGCTCGTGTTCATCTCGGGCCTCGTGGTCTACAGCTTCGCGCTCGTGAGCTTCGCCGTGCTGATCGGTCGCATCCGGCGCCTGACCGGCAGACCCGGCTACTGGCGCTCACCGCTCTATCCGCTGATGCCGTCGCTCGGCCTGTGCCTCGCCGTCGTCCTCGCTGTCGCGGATCTGTTCGACAAGAGCGTCGGCCGCCCGAGCCTGCTGATTCTGGGCGGCATGGTCGCGGTATCGCTACTCTGGTACGCCTTCGTGCTCAGGCGCCGCCCGGGCGGCTGGACGCCACGCATGGGGTGAGGCGGCGCGGACGCGCCTTACTCGGGCGGCTACCGATGTCGTCAAAACCGTGGGCGGACCCGCATTGGGGAGCTCACGATACGGAAGTGGATCTCGCCGCTTGATCATTCACAACTCCAAAAGGGGTACGGCAATCTGGAGTTCGTAATCGACATTTGGTCATTTCAAACTCCAGAGAAGCAAGCGAACTGACGTGCGCGACCGCGGAACGCGAGAGCGCGCGCGTCGCGAGGGTGACAGCCGAGCGCCTGGGCGAATCTTGTCGCTACCAGGCGGCGAGTGTTGCGCTGAAGAAGCACCCGCGTGTGGTGTCCCCGGGCACAGGTCACTCGCTCATGAGCGTTCAGCGGGAGGATCAGGCATGGTGTCCCAGTTTTCGACCGTGAGGCCTGGCACCGCGCCAAAGTGCAGTGCGTTATGGGTGACCACCGTCGCGTGCTCGGCTACAGCATGCGCGGCAATGAGGAGGTCGAGGTTCCCGATCGGCGTCCCGCGCTGCTCGAGCGTGGCGCGAAGCCGCGCGTAGTGAAAGGTCACGGCATTCGTCCAGTCGAGAATTGCGACGCGCGCGAGATAGGCCTCGACGAGTTCGGCGAGCTCGGCCCGTCCGGCCTTCTCCGCCCCGAAGCGCAGCTCCGTGGCGGTGATGACGGATACGCACAGTTCCTCGGCATGGCGCTCAAAGCGCTCCACGACGGCCGCCGGCCGGCGCCGGATCACATAGCTCGAGATGTCCGTATCGAGCATGCGAAGGGTCATGACCGGACCGTTGAGCTAGAGAAGCCGACC
>JASHSR010000439.1 GCA_030038645.1 Gammaproteobacteria bacterium | reverse complement strand
CGCGGCCGAGCAGGACGGTGTTGCCCTCCGCGTCGCTCGCGATGAATCCCTGAGTGACGAGCACCGGCGCGAGATGCGACAGGCGCTCCTCAAGCTTGCGGTCCGGCGCGAAGCCGCACGTCGCGGAGAGCACGCTCGCCTTGACGGATGCGCCGCGGCGCGCCTCGGCCGTGAGGAGCGTGCGCGCATCGATCCACTCGACCGGAAGCCCCTGCTCGCGCAGAAAGCGGGCGCCGAGATCGGTCGCCATCAGCTCCCCGGCCGCCATCACGCGCGCGCGGATCCGGTCGCTCACCTCACCGACGAGCGCGACGCCCGCCGCGATCTGGCCGAGCTCGGCGAAATGGCGCTCGAGCTCCGAGCCGAGGGTGATGCCGAGCTCCGTCGCGAGCGCCCGGTGGCGTCCCTCGATGCTCGAGAGCACCTCGGCCTGTGCGCCGCGCAGCGCCGAGTCGAGCAGCCGCTCCAGAAGATCGGTGATGCCGGTGAGCGCCGAGTGCACGATGAGCACGCGCCGGCCGCCGGCGCGGCGAGCCGCGGCGACCTTCGCGATGTTGCGCCAGTTCGCAAGCGACGAGACGCTCGTCCCGCCGAACTTGAGGACGCTCCACGCGGAATCCGTGCGTGCCACTTGAGGGTGCCTCGCTGCTTGAAGGGGCCTCGCGGCGCAGTTGACCTAAGGCGCAAGCCGTCTCTCGAGAGCGATCGGCCTACACCTCGTCATCGTAGATGTCGCGCAGGTCCTTCTCGAGCTTGCGGTCGGCGAGGACCTCCTCGAGTTTGCTCCAGGCGGCTTTGCCCCGTTTGCCCTGGTTGCGCACTCGCTTGTCCACCCGGTCGAGGAGACGGTCGTAGTCCGTCCCATCCTCGGGGGGCGTCAGGAACTCGTCGTCCAGATCGAAGCTTTCGTTGTCGCGCTCTGACATCGCTCGAGGTCTGATTTTTCCAGCCGAATCAATGGCTAAGACACCAGGTCGCACCTGGTGGGAGGGCGAACTATAACGGATTGGCGCCGCCAAGCAAGTGCTCGGCCCGCTCCTCGACGATCACGCTCGCCCCCCGTCCCACGCCGAGCGCGGCGGCGGCGCTGCCCTGCGCCTGGGCGATCTCGAGCACGTCAAAGGAGTTGACGAGCGCGAGAAGCTCGCCGCGCTGCGCCTCGCCGTAGGTTCGTCGCAGGGGGAGGCTGCGGCCGGCGATCCGGACGCACGGGTCGGTCATCCGCCCGAGCTGCGCCGCGTCGATGTCGGTGATGAGGTTGCCGAAGTGATCGACCGTCACGACCGAGCCGCCGAGGGGGCCGCCGGCGCCGCCACGGGCCGCCCCACGCTCGGCAGAGCCGACGAAACCAGGGGGCCCGCTACCCCTCTCCCGGCCTGCGCCCTCGGGACCGCGCAGGCCGCGCTGAGCCTCGCCGTCGCCCTCCAGGCTCTGCACCGGCATGCCGAGCGCGGCCGGCAGGCAGCGGCCGGCCGCCAGCTCGGCCGCGACCGGAGCAAAAATGTCGCGCCCGTGAAAAGTGGAGCTCACGCGATGGATGCCGAGCACGGCAAGCCTCGGTGCCGCGAGCCGCACGATCTCACCCTGCGGGTCACGCGCGCGGCAGGGCGCGAGCAGGCCGTTGTCCGGAGCGAGCAGCAGATGGCCGCGCGCGGCGACGCACACGATCCCGCGATCGGTGCCGACGCCGGGGTCGACAACCGCGACGTGCACCGTGCCGGAGGGGAAGTACTCGAAGCACCGGGCCAGCCAGAACCCGGCCACCCGAGGCTGCTGCGCGGGAATCTCGTGGGTGAGATCGACGAGGGTCGCGGCTGCGAAGCGAGACAGGATGGCGCCCTTCATGACGCCGACGAAGGGATCCGCGAGCCCGAAGTCGGTCGTGAGCGTGATGACGCCCGACGGCTTGAATGCGGCCATGGCGAGCATTATGGCGCCGGCACCATAATGGCTGCCATGGCCGCATCCCCGACCCTCGAGCAGTTCCAGCGCCAGCTGCCGCAGCACCATCTCGCGCCGCTCTGGGCCGTGATGCGGACGCTCACTCCTCGCGAGCCGCCGCCGGTCGCGGTGCCGTGGCTGTGGCCCGCGGCCGAGCTCCGCGAGCAGATCCTCACCGCCGGACGGCTCATCACCGCCGAGCAGGCCGAGCGGCGGGTGCTGGTCCTCGAGAATCCGGCTCTGAAGGGCGAGTCGCGCATCACGACGAGCTTGTACGCGGGAATCCAGCTCCTTCTTCCCGGTGAGACCGCTCCGAGCCATCGGCACACCGCCTCGGCTCTGCGTCTCGTGCTCGAGGGCGAAGGCGCCCACACCCTGGTCGGCGGCGAGCGGGTGCTCATGCGCCGCGGCGATCTCATCATTACCCCTTCGTGGTCGTTTCACGAGCACGGCAACACCGCGAGCGAGCCCGTGCTCTGGCTGGATGGGCTCGACGTGCCGATCGTCAACGCGTTGAATGCCGCGTTCGCCGAGGAGGACGCCGAGCGCAGCCGCGCTCCGAGCCGGCCCGAGGGCGATGCGCTCGCGCGCTACGGCAGCGGCATGGTCCCCCTCGCCTACCGGCCCGAGGGCCGCGCGACGCCCCACTTCTCCTATCCCTACGAGCGGACGCGCGAGGCGCTCGAGGTGATGCGTCGCACCGGACCTTGGGACGAGCACTG
>JASHSR010000438.1 GCA_030038645.1 Gammaproteobacteria bacterium | reverse complement strand
TGTTCGCGCTCGAGCCCCTCGGGCCCGACTTTCACCTCTGGCAGCTCGTCACGTACGCGTTCCTGCACGGGGGCCTCGCGCACATCTTCTTCAACATGTTCGCGCTCTACATGTTCGGCGGCCCGCTCGAGCAGTACTGGGGCAGCCGGCGCTTCCTCGCGTTCTACTTCATCTGCGTGCTCGCCGCAGCCGTGACGCAGCTCGTCACGACCGACCTCGCGGGCGTCTACGAGGCGACGATCGGAGCCTCCGGGGGGATCTTCGGCCTGCTGCTCGCCTTCGCGGTCTACTTTCCCCGGCAGAAGCTGCTGCTGCTGTTCCTGCCGATCCCCATTCCAGCGTGGCTGTTCGTGACGCTGTACGTGCTGCTCGAGTTCACTCTCGGAGTCACGGGAAGCGAGTCCGGCGTCGCGCACTTCGCGCACCTCGGGGGCGCGCTCGGCGGGGCGCTGGTGATCCTCTACTGGCGGATACAGGACCGCGCGCGCCGGCCGCGGTGGTAGCCCATTCGTCCGGGGCGCCGCGACGCCGGCGACCCCCGCGCCGGTAGTGCAAGCCCGCGCCACCGCTTAGAATCGCCGACCGCCAGGGAACTTTTTTACAACCTTCGTCCTCTGAAGCTGCCAGTCCATGATCAAATCCGAACATCTCTGCAAGCGCTACGAGTCCCTGACGGCGGTGGACGATGTGAGCTTCGAGGTCCACCCGGGGGAGGTCCTCGGGTTCCTGGGGCCGAACGGCGCCGGCAAGACGACCACGATGCGGATGCTCGCGGGCTTCATCGTCCCCACCTCGGGCAAAGCGAGCATCTGCGGCCACGATGTGGAGCAGGATGCGCTTGCGGCCAAGACCTGCCTCGGCTACCTCCCCGAAGGAGCGCCCGCCTACGGCGAGATGACCGTGCAGCGCTTCCTCGAGTTCATCGCGGACCTGCGCGGGCTCTCCGGCGCCCAGCGCGTCCGGCTGGGCTACGTCATCGACCGATTGCAGCTCGAGGAAGTGCTCGGGCAGACGGTGGACACGCTCTCGAAGGGCTTTCGGCGGCGCGTCGGCCTCGCGCTCGCGATCATGCACGATCCGCCGGTCCTGCTCCTCGATGAGCCGACCGACGGGCTCGACCCGAACCAGAAGCACGAGGTTCGCACGCTCATCAACGAGATGGCGCGCGACAAGATCATCGTCATCTCGACCCACATCCTCGAGGAGGTCGACGCCGTCTGCAACCGCGTGATCATCGTCGCGCGCGGCCGCATCGTGGCGGACGACTCCCCGCAAGGGCTCGCGGCCACGTCGCGCTATCACAACGCGGTGTCGATCCGACTCGAGCGCCCCGAGCATCTCGCGGCGATGCGGGACGCGGTCGCGGCGCTGCCCGCCGTGGCCGAGGTGGAAGTGAGCGACCGCGAGTCGCGCCTCACCGCGCTGCCCCGCCCCGGCTCCACGATTCTTCCGGCGGTGAGCGAGCTCGCCGCCCGCCAGGGCATCGCGCTCAAGGAGCTGCATCTCGAGTCCGGGCGGCTCGATGAGGTGTTTCGCGCCATCACGGCTTGAGGGGCTGAAGACCATGCGCAACGTCGCCATCATCATGCGCCGGGAGCTCGGCAGCTATTTCGCGACGCCGATCGCCTACATCTTCATCGTCATCTTCCTGGTGCTCGCGAGCTGGTTCACGTTCTACCTCGGCGGCTTCTACGAGCGCGGACAAGCCGACCTCAATCCTTTCTTCAGCTTCCACCCCTGGCTGTACCTGTTCCTCATCCCCGCCATCTCGATGCGCCTGTGGGCCGAGGAGCGCAAGAGCGGCAGCATCGAGCTGCTGATGACGCAGCCGGTGACGCTCTGGCAGGCCGTCGTCGGCAAGTTCGTCGCCGCGTGGATCTTCGCGGGCATCGCGCTCGCGCTCACCTTCCCGATCTGGATCACGGTCAACTACCTAGGCAGCCCCGACAACGGGGCGATCCTCGCCGCCTACGTCGGCAGCTTCCTGCTCGCCGCCGGGTTCCTCGCCGTGGGCTCGTTCATGTCCGCGCTCACGCGCAATCAGGTCGTCGCGTTCATCTTGGGCGTCGTCGGCTGCTTCATCCTGCTGCTCGCGGGCTATCCGATGGTCATCGACGCCTTCCACTCGTGGCTGCCGCAGACGCTGGTCGATGCCATCGCGTCTCTGTCGTTCCTCACCCACTTCGACTCGATCGAGAAGGGCGTGCTCGACGTGCGGGACCTCATCTATTTCGCGATGCTCATCACGTACTTCCTGATCGCGACCGCCGTCGTGCTCGATGTGCGCAAGGCCGAGTAGCACGGGACCGCCATGAACAAGAGACTGACCATGGGGGGAGGCGCGCTGATCGCGCTCGCCCTGCTGTTCGCCGGGATCACGATCCTCCTCAATCGCGCCGTGCGCGGCTGGCGGATCGATCTCACCCAGAACCACCTGTACACCACCGCGCCGGGCACCGACCGCATCCTGAAGAGCCTCAAGGAGCCGCTCAACCTGTATTTCTATTTCAGCTCCGCGGCGGCCGATCAGTATCCGCAGATCAAGACGTATGCAGGGCGCGTCGAGGATCTGCTCGAGGATCTCGCCGACCGCGCGAACGGCAAGCTGCGCCTGCACATCATCGACCCGCAGCCTTTCTCGGACGATGAGGACCGCGCGTCCGAGCTCGGCGTGCGCGCCGTTCCGCTCGGCGCGACCGGCCAGTCGCTGTACTTCGGGCTCGCGGGCACCAACTCGACGGACGGCCATGCGGCCATCGCGTTCTTCGATCCGAGCAAGGAGCAGTTCCTCGAATACGACGTGATGAAGCTCGTCTACCAGCTCGCGACGCCGCAAAAGCCCGTGATCGGCTGGCTCTCGAGCCTGCCCATGCAGGGCGGCTTCGATCCGGCGACGGAGCAGGCGCGCGAGCCGTGGGTGGTGTTCGAGGAGGCGCAGCAGCTGTTCAAGGTGCAGACGCTCGACACCAGCCTCACCCGCATCGATCCGTCCATCCGCGTCCTCGTGCTGGTGCATCCGAAGAGCCTGCCGCCCGCGGCGCTCTACGCGATCGATCAGTACGCGCTGCGCGGCGGGCGCATCCTCGCGTTCGTCGATCCGCTCTCCGAGCAGGACACGACGGGCGCCGATCCCTCGAACCCCATCGCCGCGCTCACCGCCGACCGCTCATCGCACCTCGAGCCGCTGCTCTCGGCGTGGGGCGTGGACTTCGACCCGAAGGAGGTCATCGGCGACGCCGAGCACGCGCTCAACGTCACCATGCACGAGGGTGAGGCCCCCGTGCGCCATCTCGGAGTCCTCGGGCTCGACCGCTCGAGCCTCAATCCCACCGATGTGATCACGGCGGGGCTCTCCAGCATCAACGTCGCGACGGCGGGCTTTCTCGAGCAGAAGAAGGGCGCGACCGTCAAATTCGAGCCGCTGGTGCGGACGAGCGCCGATTCCGCGCCGATTCCGGCGAGCCGCTTCGTCATGCTGTCCGACCCCTCGACGCTCGAGAACGACTTCCATCCGACGGGCCGGCGCTACACGATCGCCGCGCGCGTGACGGGCATGGTGAAGTCCGCCTACCCGGCAGGGCCGCCCGCCGGAGTGAAGTCGATCCCCGGCGAGCCCGCGCTCAAGGCCTCGGTGAAACCGCTGAATCTCGTCGTCGTCGCCGATTCGGACCTGCTCGCGGACTTTCTGTGGGTGCACGAGCAGGACCTGCTCGGACAGCGCCTCGTGCAGCCCTGGGCGAGCAACGGCGATTTCGTGGCGAACGCGCTCGACAACCTGAGCGGCAGCGACGACCTGATCAGCGTGCGCGGCCGCGCGGCGTTCACGCGGCCGTTCACGCGGGTCGAGCGGCTGCGCGCCGTGGCGGATCAGCGCTACCAGGCGAAGGAGCAGGAGCTCGAGACGGAGCTGCATCAGACCGAGGACAAGCTCACGGCCCTTCAGTCCCAGCGCAACGACAAGACCGCCCTGATCCTCACACCGCAGCAGGAGCAGGAGCTCGAGCAGTTCCAGCGGGACCGCCTGCGCATCCGCGACCAGCTGCGCTCGGTGCAGCTGAGCCTCGATCAGGACATCAACCGCCTCGGCAACGCGCTGAAGATCATCAACATCATCGTCGTGCCGGCGCTGTTCGCGCTCATCGCGCTGCTGATCGGCTGGCGGCGCAGGCGAAGGACGTTCGCTCCCGCGAGGCCGCTCGGGCTGGCGCGCGCCGCGCCGCCGGGGACTCCGGGGGGCGCATTGAGGGGGACCGAGAGCCATTCGGCCGGAGGCGCGAACCGATGATGAGGCTCGGCTCGCGCGGCCTCGCCGCGCTCCTCGCCGCCGGAGTGGTGGTCATCGCGCTCGCGCTGTGGGTGTCCTCGCGCAAGCCCCCGCAGGATGCCGCGGGGGCGGGACAGCTCGTCCTCCCGGCTCTCGAGAGCTCGATCAACGGCGTCACGCAGGTGCGGATCAGCAAGGGGGACGGCACGCGCACGACCCTCGAGAAACGCGCGGCCGACTGGATCATCGGCGAGCGCGGGTTCCCGGCCGACTCGAGCCGAGTGCGAAAGCTGCTCCTCGACCTGGCGGATCTCAAAGTAGTCGAGGAGAAGACGAGCGATCCGGCGAACTATGCCGAGCTCGGCGTGGAGGATGTGACCTCGCCGCGGTCGAGCGGCACGCTCATCGATCTCATCGAGCCGGGTCAGACTGCGAGTCTCATCATCGGCAAGCCCTCCGGCATGCAGTCGAGCTACGTGCGGGTCGCCAAGGCCAAGCAAAGCCTCCTCGTCACTCCCCAGGTGATCCCCGACGCCGACCCGCGGCACTGGCTCGACGATAGCGTCATCGATCTGCCGGAGACTCGCGTCGAGGACGTGCGCGTTCAGCCCGCCTCGGGCCCGGCCTACACGGTGATGCGCAACTCCCCGAAGCAGCTCGACTTCACCGTGCCCGACCTACCGAAGGGGCGGCAGCTCTCGAGCGTCACGGCCGCCAATGCCGTGGCGGACGCCCTCTCCTCGCTCACGCTCGACGATGTTCGCAAGGCCGGCGCAGGCGGCACGGATCCCGTCCACGCCACCTTCCAGACCTTCGATGGGCTTACCGTCGATGTCTCCGGCCTCAAGGACGGCGCGAGCCGCTACATCACGCTCAGCGCGAAATCGAGCTCGAAGGTCACCGAGGGCGAGGCCCAGAAGCTCAACTCGCGCTTCGGGGGCTGGCAGATCGAGGTGCTCGGCTACCGATACGACTCGCTGTTCCAGCCGCTCGACGGTCTGCTCGCAAAGCCTGCGGCGGTGAAGACGAAGACCCGGGGCAGAAGGGTCAAGGCGAAATCCGGCGCAGAGAAGGCGGCGAGCTGACCCGCGATTCGCCCCGCCCGCTCTCCGGCTGCTCGCCCGCCGCATCGTCGACCGCCCGACGGTCGCTCGCCTGCCCCTCGCCTGCCGCTTGCCACAGCAACTTCGCCGCGCGTCGCAGCAACTCCGCCGCGCGTGGCCCTGCCGTCCGCCAATCGCTATAGTAGGGCGCGGGCCATGCCAGGAGCACTTCCATTAGCAAGCATGTCGTAGTGCGCGAGATCGCGCGGGCGGACTCCGCAGTCATTTCGGCGCTGGGCAGTTACGGTGTCGCGACGGTGCACGAGGCTCAAGGCCGCACGGGGCTGCTGGCCGAGTACATGCGGCCCATCTATCCCGGAGCGTCGCTCTGCGGATCGGCGGTGACCGTTCTCGTGACGCCGGGCGACAATTGGATGATCCACGTCGCCGTCGAGGTGTGTCGGCCGGGCGACGTGCTCGTCGTCGCGCCGAGCTCTCCGTGCAACGACGGCTACTTCGGCGACTTGCTCGCGACCTCGCTGCAAGCGCATGGCGTCCGCGGCCTCGTGATCGACGCCGGCGTGCGCGATGTGGCGACGCTCAAGGAGATGAAGTTTCCCGTGTGGAGCAAGGCGATCTGGGCGCAGGGCACGGTCAAGGCGAGCCTCGGCTCGGTGAACGTCCCCCTCATCTGCGCCGGCCAGCGGATCGAGCCGGGCGATGCGATCGTGGCGGACGACGACGGCGTCGTCGCCGTGCGGCGCGAGGAGGCCGGCACGGTCGCTCAGGCCGCCAAGAAGCGGGTAGACAGCGAGGAAGTCAAGCGCAAGCGTCTCGCCGCCGGCGAGCTCGGCCTCGACCTCTACGAGATGCGCGAGAAGCTCAAGGCGCTCGGGCTCGAATACAAATAGTCCGACCTGCGCCCGGCATAGTCGGATCCCAGCACAGCATCGAGCCCTCCGCGCAAGCGGAGCGCGGCTATTGCAAGAGCCGTGCGCCCTCGCGGCCCTCGACAATCCGAAACCGCGGCATTGACGTTCTATGTCATCGAGATCCCTCACGACATAGGCAGTTCGGAGAAGCGAGTCAGATGAGCGATGAGAGCGTACTACGGAGGAAAGCCCGCGAAGCCATCCAAAGCGGAAGGCTGCCCAATCGCGGGCCCGAGCGTATGTGGGGAGGGCCGGGCGTCGGCGCCCGCTGCACCATCTGCGCGCGCCCCATCGAGCGTAGCGAGGTCGAATTCGAGCTGCAGTTCTGTTGGGACGATGCCGGCGGCTCGGGCAACTATCGGCTCCACCTTCGATGCTTCGCAGCATGGGAGCTCGAGCGTGAGACGGCCGAGACGGTCCGCACTTCCGCCACCGGCGAGCGAGCGCGTCTGACGGCCGCTCAGTGCACCACCGGCCGAGTGCCGCAGTCGAGTTCCCCCGCCGCGAGTTCGCCCGCCGCGAGTTCCGTGACCGTGAGCTCAAGCGCCGAGAGCTCAGGCGCCGCGACCTCCGACGCCGCGAGCTCCGACGCGATCTTGAGCAGCTGCGTGTTGCCAGCGGCGGGAGAGGACGGCATGATGCCTCGCCGTGAGCGCGACCCTCGGAACAACAGAGGACCGGCGTGATCCCACGACTGGAACCCTCGCCGGTTTGCTCCCTGCCGCCAAGGCGAACGCCCGCGTATCCGAGCAGGACTGGGTCGCACTCGTTCGCTCCGTGGCCGCAGGCGATCAGCGAGCGCTGCGCGCGCTGTACGAGCGGACGCATCGAGTCGTCTTCACATTGATCATGCGCATCGCCAACGACCGGCAGGCGGCCGAGGAGCTGACGCTCGACGTGTTCCACGATGTGTGGCGCCGAGCGTCCAAATATGATGCCGCGGGCGGAACCGTCGTGGGATGGATCCTGAATCAGGCGCGGTCGAGAGCGATCGACCGGCTGCGATTCGAGACGCGGAAGAAGCGCGTGGATCCCCACGCGGACGCCCCCGCTCCCGCGACCGCCTCCAGCGACTCCGACGAGACCCTCGACCGGCAGGAGCAGGACCGCCGTCTGCACAGCGCCTTGGCGGTCCTCACTGCAGATGAGCGGCAGGCGATCGAGACCGCTTACTTCTCCGAGCTGACCTATGCCGAGGCGGCGGCACGGCTGAATCAACCGCTCGGCACCGTCAAGACACGAATCCGCTCGGCGCTCGAGAAGCTGCGGCAGGCGCTCGCGGAAGCGGGGAATCGATGAGCTCGCGGCCGGACAAAGCCCGATGCGACCATGCGGATCTCATCGCCCTGCGCGCGCTGCGCATCCTGCCCTCGAGCGAGGTGGCCGCCGTGGAAGCGCACATCGCCGCATGCTCGGAGTGCCGGCGGGAGCTCGAGGCGCTGCGCTCCGTCATCGACTCCTTCGCCTCCTGGCCGACGGACGTGCTGCGCCCTTCGGAATCGCTGTGGGAGCGCCTCGCCCGGCGAGTCTCCGCCGAGGCGGCCGCGGAATCGGCGGTCTCGGCCGCCGAGCCGGGGCCGCAGCCACGCCTCGAGCCGAGCGAGTCGGACTGGGAGGAGGCGGCGCCCGGCATCTTCTGCAAGCTGCTCGCGACCGATGCCGAGCGGGACCGCGTCAGCATGCTGGTCCGCCTCGCCCCGGGCATCGAGTATCCGCCTCACACCCACGCGGGAGTCGAGGAGCTGCATTTGCTTCACGGCGAGCTGTGGATCAACGACGAGAAGTTCCGACCCGGCGACTACAGGCGCGCCGAGCCCGGCAGCGTCGACCACCGCGTGTGGAGCGAGACCGGCTGTACCTGCGTTCTCGTCACCTCCGCCCTCGACGCGCTTCTCTGACCGCCGACGACGAGTGCCACGCCGCCGGTCAATCTCCCGCCGCGGACGTGCGCGGCCGCCGCCGCGGTCCCTTCGCTCCCGCGCGCCCGACCTGTCCGTAGAGCAGCGGATAGTCCACCGCGTTCTCCCACCTCGCGACGACGATCGTCGCGAGGCTGTTGCCGACGAGATTGACGAACGTCAGCGCCTCCGCCATCAGTCGGTGAATGCCGAGGATCAGCGCGATGCTCGCGACGGGAACCGTGCCGAGCGAGCCTAGCGTCGCGGCCAGCACGACGAACGCGGCGCCCGCCACGCCGGCCGCGCCCTTCGAGGTGAGCAGCAGCACCGCGATGACGGCGAGCTGCTGGCCGATGCCGAGGTGAGTGTTCGTCGCCTGCGCGAGGAACACGACGGCCGTGCTCAAGTACAGGCAGGTGCCGTCCAGGTTGAACGAGTAGCCGGCCGGAACGACGAGGCCCACGACAGACTCCTCGCATCCGAGCGCGCGGAGCTTCTCCATGAGCCGCGGCAGCACCGTCTCGGTGGACGTGGTCGCGGCGACGATCACGATCTCGTCGCTGATGTAGGCGAGCAGGCGCAGGAGACTCACTCCGGCCCAGTACGCGATCGCGCCGAAGACGACGGCGACGAAGCCGAGCGAGACGAGATAGAACTCGAGGAGCAGCTTGGCGAGCGACAGCAGCGAGCCCGCGCCGAAACGGCCGACGGTGAACGCCATCGCTCCGAAGGCGCCGATCGGCGCGACCCACATGATGAATCCGACGATGCGGAAGAAGACCTCCGAGAGAACGCCGACGAAGTCGGTGACGACCTGTCCGCGCGCGCCCATGGCCGAGACGGCGACGGCGAACAGGATCGAGACGAGCAGCGTCGGCAGCACCTCCGGCCGCGCGAAGGCGCCGACGAACGTCGTCGGAATGATGTCGAGCAGGAACTGCGCGACGCCGGTCTCACGCGCTTGGCTCGTATAGGCGCCGATCGCCCGCGTGTCGATCGCATGCGCAGCGACGTTCATTCCCGCGCCGGGCCGGGAGAGATTCACCGCGACGAGCGCGACGATCAGGGCGGCCGTGGTGATCAGCTCGAAGTACACGAGCGACTTCACGGCGACGCGGCCCACGCGACGCATGTCGCGCATGCCGGCGATGCCGTGCACGACGGTGCAGAAGATCACCGGCGCGACGATCATGCGGATGAGCGCGATGAAGGCGTCGCCGAGCGGCTTCATCCGCGCGCCCGCGGACGGCCAGAGGATCCCGAGCAGGACGCCGAGCGCCGTGGCGAGGAGCACCTGCAGCCACAGCTGCGACGCGAGGCGTCGCATCAGGACGCGCGCCGCATCAAGGCTCGCGCCTCATCGAGGCTCGCAGCGCACCAGGACCCCGGCCGCATCGGCGTGCGGGGGCGCTCAGGGCCCGAACGGCGGCCCGAGCTTGAGCAGGCCGAGCTCCGCCTGGCCGCGCATCTGAGGAAACGTCGGCTGCGACTGGATGTGGACGCGATACATCTGCACGTCGCGGAAGTAGCGCTGCAGCCGCTGTCCGCGCTTGCTCACCGAGGCGCCCGCGGCCCGGAACAACATCTCGACCGCATCGCACGCGGCGCGGCAGCCCTCGCGGGAGATGCTCCACACCCGCAGCGTGTCGGCGGGCGTGATGGGCTTGCCCTCGCGCGCCCAGCGCTCGCACA
This sequence comes from Gammaproteobacteria bacterium, assembly GCA_030038645.1. Classification (GTDB taxonomy): domain Bacteria; phylum Pseudomonadota; class Gammaproteobacteria; order Steroidobacterales; family Steroidobacteraceae; genus JASHUC01. Next base: position 975 of record JASHSR010000438.1, on the reverse strand, counting down.
GCTCAACCTGCAGCCGCGTGGCCGCGAGCGTCAGCGCCTCGGCGGCGTCGGCCCGCGTCACGGCCTCGCCGAGCGTGATCTGATTGTTCGGATCGTGGGCGCGCAGGAGCTGCGGATTGAACGTCTGCGGCTTGGTGCGCAGCAGCTGCTCGAACTCGTCGATGGCCGCGCGCGCGGTCCCGGTGAGGATGCCCCCGAACTCGCAGCTGAACCAGCCGGCGAGAACGCCGAGATACACCGGGTTTCCGTGCAAACGCGTGCCGTGCGTGCCGTCGGGCAGGTGCTCGGAGGAGAGCATCACGTTCGCCGGGGCGAAGTGATGATCCGGGATGAACACCTCGGTGAGCTTGACGCTGTTCGAGCCGCTGCCCTGCATGCCCATGCTGAGCTCGCCGCCCCAATCGGGCAGGATGCTGATCCGCTCGCGGGGCACGACGAAGTAGACGGTCTGCGGCGCGCCGCCGTCCTGGTGCAACACGCCGGCGCCCATGAAGTGATTGCAGACCGGAATGCCGGAGGCGAAGGCATGCACGCCGCTCGCGACGTAGCCGCCTTCGACGCGCTTGAAGGTTCCGGCGGGCCCCGCGGTCATGGCGCAGCGGAAATCCCCGTCCGGACCGAACAGCTCGCGCTGCGCCCGCTCCGGCCAGTGCGCCGCGAGCACGAGCCCGTGGGAGGCGGCGAGCGTGAAGCACCACCCAGAGGCGGGATGCCCGTGGGAGAGCTCCATGACGACCCGGACGTAGGCCTCGAGGCCGAGCTCGTATCCGCCGAACATCTTCGGCTGCAGGATGCGGTAGAACCCTCCCTGCAGCAGCGCCTGGTGGATCGCATCCGAGTAGTAGCCGCGGCGATCGTTCTCCTCCTGCTGCTCGTAGAGCGTCGGGCGCAGCGCCGCCGCGCGCGCGATCAGCTTCTCCGCGGTGAGGCCCGGCTCGGGCTGCGGCAGCGCCGCGGCGCGGGCGGCGGCGTCTC
>JASHSR010000437.1 GCA_030038645.1 Gammaproteobacteria bacterium | reverse complement strand
ATTTTCATCAGCTACCGCCGCAGCGACAGTCCGGATGCCACGGGCCGCATCTACGATCGTCTCATCGCCGAGTTCGGCAAGGCGCAGGTGTTCAAGGATGTGGATTCGATTCCGCTGGGACGGGATTTTCGCGGGCATCTGAACGACATCGTTGGGAACTGCGGGGTGATGCTCGCCATCGTGGGTCCGCACTGGACGGAGGCGCGCAACCCGGCGGGGCAGCGGCGGCTGGAGGATCCGGACGACTTTGTGCGGATCGAGCTGGAGACCGCGCTCGCCCGCGACATCCCGGTGGTGCCGGTGCTGGTCGGTCATGCACAGCTGCCGGTCGCCTCGGAGCTGCCGGGGTCCTTGGCATCGCTGGTGTTCCGCCAATCGATCGAGGTGCGGCCGGACCCGGACTTTCACACCGACGCGACGCGTCTGGTGACGGCGCTGCGGGCGATCCTGGACCCGGAGGCGGCGGCGGCAGAGCAAACGGCTGCCGCGATCGCCCCGCCTGCCGCAGCGACGAGCGAGCAGAGGGCTCGACGGCTGGGTTGGATCGTGGCCGCCATGGCGATTCTGATCGCCGTATTGTTGGTTCCCACAGTGAGGTATCTGCGCGAGACGCCGCCGCCCGAAATGCGTACCGAGATCGTCACACCCGCCACGCTCGACCCCGACAGTTTCGCGCTCTCGCCCGATGGCAGGCAGATCGTGTTCGTGGCCTCAGGCGATGGCGCCTCGCGGTTGTGGCTGCGGTCGCTGGCGTCGACGACGGCGCAGCCGCTTGCCGGTACCGAGGGTGCAATCGATCCTTTCTGGTCGCCCGACAGCCGCTCGATAGGGTTCTTCGCTAACGATGCGCTGAAGCGCCTCGATCTGGGCGGCGGTGCGCCGCAGACCCTGGCGCCTGCACATGGAGGGGGCGGCGGGACATGGAATGCGGCCGGCGTCATCCTGTTTGCGCCGAGGATGGATAGTCCCTTCTTGATGCGCGTATCCGCCACCGGAGGCGCGGCGCGGGCGGTGACCACGCTCAAGGCAAAACAGAATGGACAGATTGGGCCCTTCTTCCTGCCCGATGGTCACCATTTCCTGTTCCTTGTGGCGGGATCTCCGGACACGGCGGGGATCTACCTGGGCGATCTCACCGGGGGCGCTCCGACGCGGCTGACGAATGCGTCGAGCATCCCGGTGTATCTGCCCACCGGCTGGATGCTGTGGGTGCAGGATGGCGCGCTCGTGGCCCAGCGGCTGGACGTGGGGAAGGCTGCGCTCACGGGTGCGCCAGTCACGCTGGCCATCGGCCTGCCGGCAGGGGTGCTTGTCAACCCCGTGTCCGTGTCGGCGACGGGGCTGGTGGCTTACCGGGTCGGCGTGGGCAGGCAGACGCAACTCACGTGGTTCGACCGCTCGGGCGCCGCGGGCGGCAGCCTCGGCCAGCCGGATGGAAGTTTATTTGGCCCACGTGTCGCACCTGATGGCCGACGCGTGGCGGGCGTGCGCGGAACATCGCAGGGCGTGAATATCTGGCTGCTGGATGGCGCCCACATGAGCCGCCTGACGTTCGGTGCGCATATTGACTTCTACCCCGTGTGGTCCCCCGACGGCACGCGGATCGTGTTCACCTCCAACCGGTCCGGTCCCTACAGCCTCTACCAGAAGCTCGTCAACGGGGCAGTAGGTGACGCGCAGCCGCTCCTGAGCTCAGGTGAAGTAAAGGTACCGTTGCTGCCGACCAGCTGGTCGCCGGACGGCCGATTCCTGCTGTATACGCGCATCGATGAGCAGATTGGCGCGGAGCTCTGGGTCGTCCCGATGGTCGGAGCACACACGCCCTCGGTGTTCCTGAAGACGCCGTTCGACGAGGAGGAGGGCAGGTTCTCGCCGGATGGTCGGTGGGTGGCGTACCAGTCGAACGAATCCGGACGATACGAGATTTACGTCCGCCCGTTCCACCCGCCGGGTGCCCAGGATTCGGACGCGGCCTCAGGTGCGATGCAGTGGCAGGTGTCCACCGCGGGCGGTATTTATCCCACGTGGCGGCCGGACGGCAAGGAGATCGACTACATCGACCCGTCAGGAGCGATGATGGCAGCGCCAATCACCGTCAGTGGAGCCCGGCTTGCAGCGGGCACGCCGGTGAAGCTTTTCCAGACGCGGATTCTCGGCGGTGGCGTAACTACGATGCAGACGGAGGGATATGACGTCGCCCCCGACGGGCGCTTCCTCATCAACACGGTGTCGGAGAGTGCCGCAGCACCGATCACGCTGATCCAGAACTGGAATCCCGAGGCAACCACGCAATGACGGTGCGGAACGCCCTGGCGATGATGGCTTTCGTTTACTCTGTAGACGGTTGGGACGGCGCGGAAGTCGCTGCCGATAATGCTTTACGGTGACGATCTCGATGCGATCCGACTTCACGCGGTAGATGAGCCGGTACGGACGCTCCAGCACCTCGCGTAACTCCGCCTTCGGGTACTCCGGCAGTCGCCGCCCCCCGCGTGGCGGTTCGGCGAGACGGCGAGATCTCCGCAACAGCGGCGCAGCGACGGAGCGGGTGCACGCGGCGAGTACTGCGCAAGGTATGCTTGGACGGCCTCCGCATCTGCCAGGCCGTGCTCGATCGAGGCGCGAAGCTCCGTCTCGTAGGCTACATCGTCCCACGTCGCCGTCTCGGGCAAGTTGTCGATCAGCGCATGCGCTTGCTGTTTTAACGGCGACGGATTCCCAGCCATCGTCAGACCTCATCAGGAACTCGGGAGTTATCATGCGGTCCCCGCGTCCGACTCCGCAAACGCGGCCGCGGTCAGCTCGATGTCGGCCCGGGCGATCTTGAGAGCTTGCGCTGCGCGGCGCCAATGCCGTGTCTCGTTCAGCACTTCAGCGACGATCGCGCGACCTCGGTCCTTCGATCCGACATACCACTCGGAGGTCTCGATGACGGTCCCAAGGCTCGGGCGGTTGTCAGACTCATCGATGTTCAGGACGTGATCAGCCCGATCGGTGTTCGGGTTCAAATCGAAGGCGGGTGCCAGGCGCCAGCCTGTGGGACTAAGAAGGAATCCATGGTTCCGCAGGTGATCATCGCGGTTGCCGATCGCTACATTGAAGGCCACTCGCCGGAACAGCTGCTCGAGGTCGGAACGGATGTGATCCTTGGCGCCGCGCGCCTGTAGAAACTCCGCGAGCTCAAGGTAGCTCGTCCCATCGCTCTGATCCTTTCGCAGAAGTGCCATTGCGGACGCATAGAAGCGGCGACGGACGCCTGAACGATCGAAGCGCTGAATGCAGAAGGTGTGATATTCACCGCTGAAGCGGCGCAGCTCGGAGGCCGGCACCTCGATGCCTACCCGGGCGGCTAGTTGCTGCGCGAGCGCCTCCCAAGCGGCGACATCGCGGGCGTCGTCGTGGGCCGGAAACTTTGCGATCCACAAGCTGCCATTGGTTTCAGTGAAGCTGGCCTTTGGTCGCGCGCCGCCAAGCGATGCTCCGGGGGCCACCAGAACTTTCAGCCACTGTCGCAGCGCTGGGAGATCGTCGATGCGCTTCGCCGTGATCTCGCGAGCGACGATTTCGAGCTCCTCGAGATTGGCGACCGGCGGCACGGTCAAGGTGTCGTGCGCGAGGAAGGCGTCTTCGTTCGGGCGGCGATAGCGCAATGCGCCTTGGCGACTCACGTCCTCGACGCCCAGGAGATAATTCCACGCATGGAGGGTCCGAGGCTTGCGGCCTTCATCCTTGGCAGCGAGGGCCTCCCGGCGCCTCATGAGGGTTTGACCCCAGCGATCGGGGGCGGAGTCGTCAAAGACGCGGAAGTTGCCCGCTTCGGCGTTTGGAAAATAGGTTCCTTCGCCCAAAGAGAGGTACGGGTCGAGGGCGAAGGCCTGAGGGTTCTGGAGCCAGGCCGCCTCGTAAGCGAAGCGCAGCGTTCCTCGATCGTGAGAGAGGGTGCCGACGCGCACTCGCTCTAGAAAGTCGGCATCCAGCCAGACCTCCACTTCATCGGTCACGGCGCGTGCTCCTTCTGTTCAGAAGTCTTGGCGCGCGCGCCGCGTCGCCTCCGTACTGGGAGTGCCTGATCCTGAAGCAGCCGGCCGGCCTTGTCGTCACGTGCGAGTGCCTCCAGATCGCCCTCAAGTCCGAGGACTGAGAGAATTCGTAGCAGGGTTCCGAGCGCGATCGCGGGGCTTCCGGCTTCGGCACGAAATAGCGTCATCCGCGAGATGCCGGCACGCTGACAGGCGATGTCGATGGTGAGCTTGCGACGCAGGCGGGCGAGCCTCAAGCGCTCGCCGAGCGCGATGAGGAGGCGCTTCTGAGTCGGGTAGAAGGGCGGTTGTTTAGCTGGCATGTATCTCAATATAGACTAAAATCTTGATATAGTCTAAAACGTGATACAATTTGGCCTTAGGGCTCTCCTAAATCCTTGACCGGCAAGGCGTCTTCCCGCTGTGCACATTAGGCTGCCGGCTGGGACTTCCGCGACATCTATGGGATTCGCGTGTCGAGAACGATCTACATTTCCGTACTGGCGGGTTTTCTGCTCGTATCCGGACTTTGCCACGTTGCTACGCCGAGCTCGACGGACGATTGGATGAGAGACACCCGCAAAGTTCGATCAGTGGGAGTCGTGTTGCTGGTGTTGGCTATTCCGTGCGTCGTCTGGCGCGGCTGGTATTTCTGGATGCTGCTCTTCGCATTGGCGGCATCCGGCATCTGGAGACTCTGCTTTCCACAAAACTCGATTCGAGTGCAACGGACGATATATCCGCGTCGGATACACGGATTTCTTCTGATCGGAGGTGCGTTCTTGGTCTGGGCGCTGCGTCCACAGTAGGTCCGCAGAAATTCGTCGACCCTTCGCGACCATGAAGTGTTCCACGTGCTCGTC
>JASHSR010000040.1 GCA_030038645.1 Gammaproteobacteria bacterium | reverse complement strand
TTCCCGGCCGCCGAGATCCGCTGAATATCCTCGACAGCGAGGAAGAACGCCCGATCTGCATCGCGGACAAGGATCTGCCTGGCGAGTGGAGGCCGATCCGGTACGCTCGCGAGCAGCCGGCGCATGCGCTCCTCGACATCGCTGCGATCCGGGTCCGCGAGCGCCGCACGGACTCGGTCGATGCTGCTCAAGAAACGGTCTCGATCGAAAGGCTTGAGCAGATAATCGAGCGCCTGGACTTCGAAGGCCCGCACGGCGTGCTCGGAATAGGCGGTGGTGAAGACGATCAGCGGGGACGCAAGCCCCCGCAGCCCGTCGAGGACGTCAAATCCGCTGTGTGTGCCGAGCTGGACGTCGAGATAGACCAAGTCCGGGTTCGCCGTGGCGATGCTGGCGATTGCCGTATCGACCGAGTCGGCCTCCGAGCGGACGCGAAAGTCATCGAGCTCGGCAATGAAGCGTCCGAGCTTCGCTCGCGCCGGCGGCTCATCGTCCACGACGACGACCGAGTAGCTCACGGCGACACCGGGCTCGACACCGGGAACTGCACGGTCACGATCGTGCCTCGTGGAGAGTGCTCACGAAAGCTGAGCTGATGATCGTCGGCGAACAACAGACTGAGCCGCCGCGACACGTTCGACAATCCGATGCCGCGTGCGAGTGGATCACCGGAAAGACCTACGCCATCGTCGCTGATCGTATAGCACAGGCGCATACCTATACGTCGGACGTCGACCGACAGCCGGCCGCGGCCTTCGGGAAGACCGTGCCGGAAGGCATTCTCGACGATGGGTTGCAGCAGCAAGCGCGGCACGCGGACCGCCTCCAGATTCGGCTCGACATCGAGGTCGAAGGCGAGCTGTCCGCGATAGCGCGCAACCATCATCGCGGCGTAGTCTTGCAGCCATTTGAGCTCGCGGCCGAGCGGAACCACTACCTCGTCGCTCGTGTCGTAGGCGGCCCGTAGCAGATCGCCGAGCTGGCTGATCATCCGATCGGCGGCATCTATGTCCTCGCGCATGCGGTTAGAGATGGTGTTCAGTGCATTGAAGAGGAAGTGCGGCTCGATCTGTGCGGTCAGGTGTTGAAGCTGCGCCTGGCCGAGCTCTGCGGAAAGTTTCACTGCGCGAAGCTCGCCCTCGCGTCGCACCTGGAAATCGCGTATCGCAAAGGCGGCGAGCAGAATGATCAGGTAAACAACCGCATCCCGCTGGAATTCGGAGAACAGGCGCAGGGGCAGGGTGGGAATGGCGAAGATGTACGACTCGCCAGCGAGTACGTACGCGAGTTTGCGAAGCGCCACGGCAATCGTGACATGAACGGCCGAGAACACGAGTATCGCTGCGGTATTCACGGCGATGATCCGGGCGCGCGGGCGGGAATCGAGGTTGAAGCGCCGCTCCAGCTTCACGATGAATGGAATCATCGCGACATCGATCAAGGCGCTGCTGTACTCCCAGACGTACGGCTTCCAGGCTGCGACGCTCAAGTTCCCGATTCGGGAAATGGTTCCCGAGTAGGCGCCCATCAGCAGCGCGAGGAGAAGATATTGCACCCAGCCAAATCGCAACCACCCGCCCAAGAGCGGCCGTCGATCGGCTCGGACATCCGATGAATGCATGCTGGTATCGACTGCCATAGCCGCGGATGCCGCGCTCCCGTCCCCCAACGCCACTGCGTGAGTCTAGTGGATCTCCCGCCGAGCCTGCGAAAGGCGCAACCGAGTGCTGCGGCTCAGAGCTTCACGAAGCCGTCCGCGCTCCACTCCTCCGAACCCACTCCATTGTGGACGAAGAAAAGTCCCTCGGGATCGTACTTCCGCTTGATTTGGACGAGTCGCGAGTAATGGTCGCCCCAAAAAGCCTGCTGCCATTCCTTTTGGAAGTAGTCGGTCTCATTCACATACGATCCGCTCTGGCCGACTACCGCGCGAAGTTGCTCGACGCATTGATCGATTGCTTTCGCGGCGGCGCGACCCTTGGGGACATCGGGTTCATGCCCCGGAATTCCCGGATAGGCTGGACCCTGCCCGTCGGCCACGATCGCGAGTGCGAAGGCGGTCAGGACTGCCGGATTCATCGCCGTGTCCTCTGCAGCCGCTATCGCATCGGGCGGCGCACCGGCGAGGCCCTTGTTGAAATGCAATTCGATATCCGCATGCCGCGACCCGGCGAACAGCGCGTCGGCAAGGCGCTGCCGGGAACCGCTCGCGAGGAGAGATGCCGGCAGCCACAGCGATTCGTAGCCCCAGATGTACCATCCGACCTGCCCTCCGTCGCCGTCCCACCACACGTCCGATGGCATTGCACCGGGCCGTTCGTCCTGACTGAAGATCGGCTGGTGCATCACATGCACGAGGATATCGTCCCACGTCGCGAGAAGCGGATTCCCATTACGAGGCCACACGACTTCCGGCCAATGTTCCCCGAGCCATTGAGCATCCCACATGCGTCGGGCTGGGAAGCCTGTGATAATCGGCCCCGCCGGCCCCGATATTGAATATCCGTTTGACGACCGCTTCACCCAATCCAGGAATGGCTCCCAGACTCTCTTCGACTGCTCTCGGTCGAGCCCTTGCGAAGCCATCCTGATCTCGAGGATGTTCTGTCGGCGCACATGCGCCTGTTCCCCCCAATGCTGGTTGAAGAGATGCTCGGCGTAGAAGCTGACGAACGCACGAATCAGACTGCGGTAAGCCTCGTCCGAAGGCGCTTTGACGTTGAGATTGGCTTGGCCGAAGTACTCGGGAAGACCGTGCGTACGGACCGTGAGCTTGCTGACCACGCCGAACGTGCCGCCTCCGCCTCCCTTGAGGGCCCAGAACAGATCGGGATTCGTGTATGCGTTCGCGATCCGAATCTGGCCGTCCGCCGTGACGACTTCGGCTTCGAGTAAGCTTCCCGCTGCGGTGCCATACCGCTTGGAGAAGCTTCCAAAACCTCCGCCAAGGATCAGCCCGGCGACGCCGACCGTCGTGCAGCCGCCGCCCTGGACGTACCGGCCACCCTGAGTTGTCACCGCTTGGTACGCCTGCATCCAGTGCGTGCCCGCCCCCATCGTGACCGCGGGTTGTGGCGCGATCTTGCCCTGATATCCCTGGGGCACGAACGCGGAATGCGTCTCGATGTCCGTCATGTGGCGCGTCCAGATCATGAGCGAGTCCGGCGCATTCGAGGCGCCCAGATAGCTGTGCCCACGGCCCTTGACGACCAAGCGCAGATTGTTGTCCCGCGCGAAGTTCACGGCGGCCGTGATGTCGCTGGCGTTGCGTGCGGCAACCGCGTAAACGCTGGGCTGGGTCGCCCACGCATCGACCCAGCCGAGCGTCTCCGTCAGTCCGGGCTCGTCGGCGATAAAATAAGGATTTCTGATCTCCCTCTCGAGTCGTGCGGCGGCGGCGCTATCTGGGGCGGTCTTGAGCACGCTGAGCGGAAAGTTGATCCGGATCAGGTTGCCGGCCACAGCCTCGTTGAGCCTTTTCCAGCTCTCCTCGCCGGGCCATTCCTTATCTGTCGCGCGCACACGGCGCCGAGGCGCCCCGCCAATGCTCGCCGGTGATACTGCGCGCGCTCCGCGGATCAGAGGCGCGCACGGCACGAGGGCCGTCATCTTCAGCAGGTCTCTGCGTCGCATGTTCCCGGCAACCTCCGATTCGTGTTCCAGTCGTAATGGGCAAGCCTGCAGGACTCTTCAGCGGAGCGCGAATCATGGCATAGGGGGCGCCGATCTCCATCCCCATCTCGCCGCGGAAATCGCCCAAACGCGTTTCAGGCGTCCGACGTTTGCCGGGGTAATCTGCGTCAGCGGCGAATACCGTGTGCCGCCAGGGTCGCGGCCGTAGGCCATCCACTCGTCCGCAGTCGCCGCACCGGCGAGCGCAAAGAGAAGCGCAATGCCGAGCGGAATCGAAGTCAAATGGGACGCCCTCATAAACTATCCCCTGGATCTCATGGCGGCCATCCGCCGAGAGCGCGATCGCCGGCGCAACACTCAAAAGGTGGGAGGAATCAGAGCCGCGGACAGCTTACGTGCCGGCGGAGGCGCGGCAACTCCCTTGTGACGAGCGGGATTCAGTCGAGGCCGACCGGCTCGCGGACGCGCTGGCCGTCACTCGTGCGTGGCCGTGACGAGCCGCAAAATATCGGGCAGTCCGGTTACGGTCGGCACGTTGCTCCGCGGATTGGCATGTGAGCGGGCGCCGGGAGCACCGTGCCCGAGCACGAGGCGGTGACGGTGACCTTGTTGCCGCTCAGATGAGCGGCGACGCGCCGTCTACGTTTTACCTTGACGGCGCGGCATGGGCTTGCGTGGAGGTTGCCACTCGCTGAGCGCCACGATGGATCCGACTTGAGCCACCCGGGAGATGTACCGGACGTCGGCCGTGACGAACAGTCCGCGGTGAATGACGGCGAGCGCGTGATAGGCCGCATCGTAGAACGAGACGCCGTGGCGATGAGTCAATTCCAGGGTCCTCGAGAGCCAGGCTCGGGACGGTGGCGCCTCTTCGATCCCAAACTTGACGAGCGCAGTGAGCCAGATCTCCGCCTCGACCGGGAAGCGCCGCGCGATCGTGTTGCCGACCTCATAAAGCCACAGCGCCGGCAAGAGCGCGTGGACGGTCTCATCCACGATCGCTGCGCGCATGACGAGCGCCTTGTCAGTATCCGGCTCGTCATCCGCGGGCAGGACCCACTTGAGCAGAACCGACGCGTCGGGAACCACGAGCGGCTTCGGCATCAGTGCCCGCTGTCACGGTCTTCACGGATCCATCGCGCCACTTCGGCCGAACTGGCCTTGGGCAGCCGTGCGCGCAAGACATCCATCTCGCGAACCGCGTCCTTGCGGCGGCGCCGGGCGACCCAGGCGCGCAAGGCCTCGTTGATGGCGCGGCTGCGCTCGCCGGCCGGGACTCTGCCGAGGAATCCCCACGTATCCTCATCGATCATCACGTTGATGCGCTTACTCATGGCGGACGCCTTCGCACTAATGTGTATAGTATTACACACTAGCCTGCCGGCGTCACCGAGGATGACCCGATTCAGCCCTCCGACCTCATCACGAGGATCCCCACGCCCACGACGATCAATCCGACGCTGGCCCATAGGGGAACGTCGATCCGGGTCTTGCGGGAGATCGAGAGCTCGAACGCGCCGAACTTGGCCTCGTGCGTCTCGCGCGTGTAGCTGAATCCTCTATAGATGAGTCCCAGCGTTCCCGCGACGATCAGGACGATGGCGGCGAGCTGCTTTGCCTTCATTGTGCTCCCCGTGCGCCGGTCAGACCGGCGAGGCGTTGTGAATTGGCTCGAGACCTCTCGAATGGCCGGGTTCCCGCGCTGCTCGGGTTGCGCGCAGGCCATCATAGTCATTCCGCAGGGGTCCTGCTTGCACCGCGCGGGCTTCGCGCCGAGGGCATCGCATTCTCCGCGACGACGGTGCACACGGCATCGATCGCCGGGCCCCGCGCGGTGGTCTTGCGCCAGACGGCGCCGACGCGCCGGGTGGGGACGGGTCGCGCAAGCGGCCGGATCGCGACGCCTCGGGCGGAGCCGTAGACGCCTTTGCCGGCAAGCTCGGGCAGCAGCGTGACGCCTGCGCCGGCCGCCACCATCTGCCGCAGCGTCTCGAGGCTCGTCGCCCGGAAATCCTGGTGCTCCTGCACGCCCGCGCGGCTGCATAGCGCGAGCGCTTGGTCGCGCAGGCAGTGGCCTTCCGTGAGGAGCAGCAGAGACTCCTCCTGAAGCTCGTCGAGGCGGATGGCCGCCCGCTTCGCAAGGCGATGGTGCTCCGGGACCGCGACCTGGAAAGGCTCCTCGTAGAGCTCGCGGGCCTCGAGCCCGTCGAGATCGACGGGCAGAGCGAGAATGCCGAGATCGATCTCCCCGGCATGGAGCTTCTCGAGCAGCGGCGCGGTTTGATACTCGTAAAGGAGCAGCGTCAGCCGTGGCAACGCCTTGCGGATGGCCGGCATCACCTGCGGCAGCAGGTACGGGCCGATGGTCGGGATCAGCGCGACGCGCAGTCGTCCGGCGAGGGGGTCGCGATACGAGCGCGCGAGGGTCACCACTTCCTCGCTCGCCTCGAGCATGCGGCGCGCGCGCGCGACGATCTGCTCGCCCGCTTCCGTCAAGGCGATACGCTTCGTCTGCCGCTCGATGAGCTGCACGCCCAGGTACGCTTCGAGCTTCATGATCTGCGCGGAGAGCGTCGGCTGGCTCACGAAGCAGCGCTCTGCCGCACGGCCGAAGTGCCGGGTGTCCGCGACCGCGACCAGGTAGCGCAGGTCCTTGAGCTTGATGTCCGCCATGGCCTTTTCGATATATGGGCTCTATCGGAATTATAAAGTCAATCGATTGGAACTTCGAGCGCTCCACCCCCAATATGAGCTCCATCGAGGACATCGGAACTTGCCGGAGGAGTAAGGATCATGCCGAGCATTGGACAGAAATTCCCGGATTACGCGCTGACCGGAGTCGTCTCGAGCGATCCGGCAACGGCCTTCCAGACGATCGATGCGCGCACCTTCCAGGGGAAGTGGCGAGTCGTATTCTTCTGGCCCAAGGACTTCACGTTCGTCTGCCCCACCGAGATCGCGGGCTTCGCGAAGCTCGAGAAGGAGTTCAAGGCGCGCGACGCGCAGCTCCTCGGCGCGAGCATCGACAGCGAGTACGTGCACCTCGCCTGGCGGCAGCAGAAGGAGGAGTTGAGGAACCTGCCGTTCCCGATGCTCTCGGACATCAAGCGCGAGCTCTCGAGCGCGCTCGGGATTCTCGATCCCGAGGCCGGCGTGGCCCAGCGGGCGACCTTCATCGTGGATCCGCAGGGCATCGTGCGCTTCGTCTACGTGACCGACCTCAATGTCGGCCGCAGCCCGCAGGAAGTGCTGCGCGTTCTCGATGCCTTGCAGACCGACGAGCTCTGCCCCTGCAACTGGCACAAGGGTGAGGACACGCTGAAAGCCGCCTGAGCGCGGCCGCCGCGGAAGGAGATGGCATGACTCTCGACACCATTCGCGATGCGCTGCCCGACTATGCGCGCGACCTCAAGCTCAATCTCGGGACCGTCCTCACGCCCGCGGGAGCGCCGGGACTCACGGAGAAACAGATCTGGGCCGTTGCGCTGTCGTCGGCGATCGCCTCGCGCAACGTGACGCTTGCCCGGGCCATCGAGCGGCTCGCGACGCCGTATCTCGCCGCGAACGACCTGAACGCCGCGCGCGCGGCCGCCGCCACCATGGGCATGAACAACATCTACTACCGCTTCCTGCACCTGGTGGAGGATCCGGAGTACCAGCATTTGCCTGCCCGGCTGCGCATGAACGCCATCGCTCAGCCGGGGGTCGAGCGGGCGGACTTCGAGCTGTACTCGCTCGCCGTATCGGCCATCAACGGCTGCGGCGCCTGCGTCGCCGCGCACGAGCGGCAGATCCGGCAGCATGGGCTCACGCGTGAGTCGGTGCAAAGCGCCGTGCGCATTGCGGCCGTGGTGCACGCCGCGGCCGGCGTGCTGGAGTACGAGTCGTACGACCCGGCGCGGCTGGGCGCAACGGCAGCCTGACGCTGCCGCTGCGGGGTCGGCTGACACGACGGCTTGACGCGGTGCCGCTGGTGCGCCGGCGACGGCCGACACGACGCATTGACGCGGCTGGCGCCGCCGCTCGGCCGGCGGCGGCCGGTCACGCCACGCGGTTGCGCGAGTCGCCGCGGAGGAAGGCCTCGACGTTCGCCACCACCTCGTCGAGGCACCGCTGCCGTGCCTCGCGCGCGGACCAGGCGATGTGAGGAGTGATCAGGAAATTCGGCAGATCCGCGGCGAGCAGGGGGCTCCCGTCCACCGGAGGCTCCTGCGTCAGTACGTCGATGGCGGCGCCACCGATGCGGCGGGCTCGCAGCGCCTCGGCGAGCGCCCGAGAATCAATGAGGCCGCCGCGCGCCGTGTTGATGAGCAGCGCGTCGGGCTTCATCAAAGCGAGCTCACGGGTGCCGATCAGATTCTCCGTGGCGGCCGTCAGCGGGCAGTGAAGGCTCAGCACGTCGACCTGCGGCAGCATCTCACGCAGATCGATCCGCCCCGGCGCGCGCTCCGCGCCCGGGCGGTTGGCGATGAGCACTCGCATCCCGAGCGCAGCCTGCGCGGCCTGAGCGACGGAGCGGCCGAGCGTCCCGTGGCCCACGATTCCGAGCACGCGTCCCGAGAGCTCACGGATCGGAAAGTCGAGCATCGTGAACTGGGGGCTCCTCCCCCAGGAGCCGTCGACGGCGAGCTGCCCGTACTCCCGGAGTCGATGTGTCAGCAGCAGGATCGCCGCGAGCACGTGCTGCGTGACGGACGTGGTGCAGTAATCGCGCACGTTGCAAACGGCGATGCCGCGCTCGCGGGCGGCTTCGAGATCGACGTTGTTCGTGCCCGTGGCGGCAACGGTGATGAGCCGCAGCGCGTCGACCGTCGCCATCCGCTCGCGCGTCATGCGCAGCTTGTTGAGCAGCACGATCTCGCATCCGGCGATCCGTCTCACGATCTCGCCGTCGGGCGTCACGTCGTGGAGCTCGAGTCCGGGAAGAATGCGCTCGAGCCGGCTCGTGTCGAGGTCGCCCCGGCTCAAGGTCGCAAAATCGAGGAATACCGCTTTCAACTCAGTCCCTGAAATTGTCGAACTGCAGCGGCAGCTCGAGCTGAGATTTGCGCAGGAGCTGGATCGCGGCCTGCAGGTCGTCTCTCTGCTTGCCGGTGATGCGGACCTTGTCACCCTGGATGCTCGCCTGCACCTTGAGCTTCGAGTCCTTGACCAGGCGGGCGATCTTCTTGCCCAACTCGGTGTCGATGCCGTGGCGGAGAGCCACCTCCTGGGTCGCCGCGGAAAGCGCGATGTTTGGCTCCTTCGCGTCCATGCAGGCCGCATCGACGCCGCGCTTCGCGAGCCGCAGCTTCAGGATCTCGAGCATCTGCTTCAGCTGGAAATCGACCTGTGCGTGCAGCGTGACGACGAAGTCCTTCAGCTCGAACCGCGCGCCCGTGTCCTTGAAATCGAAGCGCTGCGCGAGCTCGCGGTTCGCTTGATCGACGGCATTCGTGACCTCATGTGCATTGAGCTCGGAGACGACATCGAACGACGGCATGACGAACCTCGGGCGGCGGGCGCCACGGCGCGGACACCTCTGCAGGCAGGTCCTTGAATTTCAATAAGAAGCGCTGCCTGAGATCTCGGGGCCGCGCGCCGGACCTCGAGCCGCGGCTATTCTAGCGGAAGGCGCGCGCCACGCACGATCCGGCCCGGCCGTCGTACGCTGTCCGGGCTGTGAAGCGGCGGCTTGACGCCCGCCCGGCGGCCCGGCCATACTGCAACGCAATGTCGACACAGCCTCACAACGTGCCCGCTCGCTGGTGGTGGCGCCGCTCGTTCCGGAGTGGGCGCCGGATGCTGCTGTCGTAATCGACTTTAGTTCCGCCGAACCGAAACCCATCTCCGGACCGCTCCGAGATGGGTTTTTTGTTATGGGCGCGAGTTTCATGAACGTTGGGAGTCCCTCCGGCTAAGGGCTCGGAAACCGAAGTTGAAAGCTCCATTCGACATCCCCGGCGATCTCGATACGCCCGTCTCGGCGTTCATGAAGCTCGCCGCTTTCCGGCCGCGGTTCCTGCTCGAGAGCGTGGAGGGCGGCGAGCGGCTCGCGCGCTACTCCTTCATCGGCTTCGGCGAGGGTCTCGAGGTCCGGCTCGATCGCGAGGGGCTCGCGATCGGCTCCGAGCGACGGCCGATCCCCGCGACGGCGGTGGAGCTGCTCGCCGCGCTGCGCGACACGCTGGCGCGCGCACCGCAGCCGCAGCCGCAGATCGAGGGAGTGCCGCTCGCCGGAGGACTCGTCGGATACGCCGCTTACGACATCGTGCGCTTCTTCGAGCGCCTGCCGGCGCGTACCGGCCTCGAGAGCGGCGTCCCCATCCTGCACTACGTCGCTCCGCGGTCGCTGCTCGTCTTCGATCACTTGACGCGCGGCATCGCTTTGCTGCATGCGGGCTCGGAGGACGAGCGCCGCTCCGTCCGGGCGGAAGTCGTGCGGGCGCTGCACGGCGCGCTGCCGAACGGTGCTCACCGAGGCCGCTATACGCCGCCGGTCGCCTCGTGCAGCCGCGAGCAGCACCTCGCGGGGGTGAGGCGAGTGCAGGACTACATCGCGGCCGGCGATGTCTATCAGCTGGTCCTCTCCACGCGCTTCTCGGGCCGGCACGAGCTCGATCCGTTCCAGGCGTACCGCGCGCTGCGACTCATCAATCCATCCCCTTACATGTACTACTGCGCGCTCGACGAGGTGACGGTGGTCGGCTCCTCCCCCGAGGCGCTCGTCAAGCTGAAGGGAGGCCGAGCGCAACTGCGGCCGATCGCGGGCACGCGACCGCGCGCGGACGACGCGGACGCCGATCTCGCGCGCGAGGCGGAGCTGCGCGCCGACCCGAAGGAGAACGCCGAGCACGTCATGCTCGTCGATCTCGCGCGCAACGATCTGGGTCGGGTCGCCCGCGCCGGCAGCGTCGCGGTCGACCCGTACCGCGCCATCGAGCGCTACAGCCACGTCATGCACATCGTGAGCGGCGTCAACGGTGAGCTCGCGGCGGGGCGCGACGCGTTCGACTTGTTCGCGGCCTCGTTTCCGGCAGGGACCCTCGTCGGGGCGCCGAAGGTGCGCGCCATGCAGATCATCGACGAGCTCGAGCCCGTCGGCCGCGAGCTCTACGGCGGCACCGTGGGATACTTCGGGGCCCGCGGCGACATGGACCACGCCATCACCATCCGCACGCTCGTATTCCGCGGCGACGAATACAGCTACCAGGCCGGAGGCGGCATCGTCGCCGACAGCGTTCCGGAGGCGGAGCACGAGGAGGTCCTCGCCAAGAGCGCCGCGGTGCGGCGCGCGCTCGAGCTCGCGGAGGAGGGATTGTGAAGCCGCGGTTACTGCTCGTCGACAACTACGACTCCTTTACCTACAACCTGGTGCAGGCGTTCCTCGTGCTCGGCGCGGACGTTCGCGTCCACCGCAACGACGCGATCACCGTGAGCGAGGCGCTTGCGTTCGCTCCCTCTCACCTCTGCATCTCGCCGGGACCGTGCACGCCCTACGACGCGGGCGTCTCGATGGACATGATCCGCGCGTTTGCCGGGCGCATTCCCGTGCTCGGCGTGTGCCTGGGGCATCAGTCCATCGTCGAGGTGTTCGGCGGCAAGGTGGTACGCGCCCAGCGCCTCATGCACGGCAAGACGTCGACGATCACCCATGACGAACGCACTGTCTTCAAAGGACTGCCGCAGCGGTGCGAGGTGGGACGCTATCACTCGCTGATCGCGGCGCCCGAGCGCATGCCGCCGGTGCTCGAGGTGAGCGCGCTCACGCCGGAAGGCGAGATCATGGGCGCTCGGCATCGCACGCTGATGGTGGAGGGTGTGCAGTTTCACCCCGAGAGCATCTTGACGCCGGTGGGTCCCCAGCTCTTGCAGAATTTCCTCGCGCAGTCGGGGGGAGAGCGCACGCGGGAGTCGCAGGCCGGAGCCGCGGATGTCCTCTCCGCGTAAGCTGCTCGAGCGGCTGCTCGAGCGCCGCGATCTCACCGAGGGCGAGGCCGAGGAGTTGCTCGGCGCGCTCACGGAGCCCGACGCCTCGCCGGCCGTCGCGGGCGCGGTGCTCGCGGCGCTGCGCATCAAAGGCGTGGTGGCGGACGAGGTCCGGGGCTTTGCGAAGGGCATGCGGCGTCTCGCGCGCCGTCCGAGGATTCCGGCCGGCGTGCGCGCCATCGACGTGGTCGGCACGGGTGGCGACGGCTCCGGCAGTCTCAACATCTCGACGGGCACGGCGCTGCTCACGGCCGCGTGCGGCGTGCCCGTCGTCAAGCACGGCAACCGGTCCATCTCGAGCCGCGCGGGCAGCGCCGATGTCCTCGAGGCGCTCGGGGTGAGCTTGCCGCTCGACGAGGAGGCGGCGCCCGACTGTCTCGCCGCCGCCAATTTCACGTTCCTGTTCGCCCCCTACTACCACCCCGCCATGAAGGCGCTCGCGCCCGTGCGCACCGCGCTCGGCGTGCGGACGATCTTCAACATCCTCGGGCCGCTCACGAACCCGGCCGAGCCGCCGCTCCACGTGATCGGCGCGCCGCGCCTCGAGGAGGCCCGGCTCATCGCCGACACCCTTGCGGGAATGCCGATCGAGCGCGCATTCGTCGTGCACGGCGCCGAGGGCTGGGACGAGCCGACACCCATCGGGCCTTTCACGCTGTTCGACGTGCGCCCGGGCCGGGTGGATCTCGAGGTGCGCTCGGCGGCGGATTACGGGCTCGAGCGCTGCACGAGCTCAGGGCTCGCCGGCGGCGACGCGCAGCACAACGCGCGCGCTTTGCGCGCGGTCCTCTCGGGCGAGGACCGCGGGCCCCACCGCGATTGCCTGCTGCTCGGCGCCGCGCTCGCGCTCG
>JASHSR010000436.1 GCA_030038645.1 Gammaproteobacteria bacterium | reverse complement strand
CGCTGCGGCGATCAGCGTGACGGCCGAGGCCCACCGGTCGCAATAGCTCGTGAGCTCGGCGCGAGTCGCAAACGTTGCGGCGGCGAGATCCCAGGCGGCCGTGTCGATGAGGCCGGCGGGATCCCATCGCACGGCCTCGGTCGCCGCCGTGCGAGTCGCCGCGAGCAGGGCGCGCGTCAGCGGGTGCTGGGGCGACCCGCTCGCATAACGGCCGCATTGCTCGCGCCACCACTGAAGCCGGACGTGCGCGACGTGATGATCGAGACCCGGATGCAGCGCGGCGCGGATCTCGGCTTCGAGGTCGAGCAGAGCGTCGAGCACGGCGCGCAGGCGCGGCGGTGAGTACAGCCAGGCCCAGTAGCGCGGGGAGCCCTCGGCCGGGGAGCCCTCGGCCTCACGCCTCACGGGCATCGCCGGGGGGAGGCTCGATGCCGGCGACCGGAGTCGGCGTGCGCGCGAGCTGCTCGACGGGCTCGAGCGTCTCGAGCGGCGCATCCGCCGTCACGCCGAGCTCGGGGAAGCGCCGCGCCTGGGGAAGGACTTGCCGCTCGAGCGAGCCGACCGCGCTGTTGTAGGCCTCCACCGCCGCGCCGAGCCGCTGGCCGAGGCGCGAGAGATGCGCCACGAAGTTTCCGAGGCGGCGATAGAGCTCCTGGCCGAGCTCGCGGATGGTCGCGGCGTTCTGCGCCACGACCGACTGACGCCAGCCGTACGCCACGGCCTTCAGCAGCGCGATGAGCGTCGAGGGCGTCGCGATGATCACGCTCTGCTTGAGGGCGGTGTCGAGCAGATCCGGCCGCTCGGCGAGCGCCGCCGCGAGGAACTGATCGCCGGGCAGGAACAGCACGGCGAACTCGGGGCTGCGCTCGAACTGCGCCCAGTAGCTCTTGGCGGCGAGATCGCGAACGCGCATCTCGACCTGCTGCGCGTGGCGCTTGAGCGCGGTCTGGCGGCTCTCCTCGCTCGGCGCCTCGAGAGCCTCGAGGTACGCATCGAGCGGCGTCTTCACATCGACCACGAGGTCGCGCGATTCGGGCATGTGGACGACGAGGTCCGGGCGCAGCGATCCTTCCTCGGTGGCAACGTGCGGCTGCTCCGTGAAGTCGCAGTGCTCGGCCATGCCGGCGAGCTCGACGACCCGGCGGAGCGTGAGCTCGCCCCAGCGCCCGCGCACCTCCGGTCGGCGCAGCGCCGTCACCAGATTGCGCGTCTCGCGCTGCAGCTGCGCCTGGCCGCTCGTCAGCGTCTCGATCTGCGAGCGCAGGAGCGCGAAGGCGTCGCGCCGCTCGCGCTCGAGCGCTTGAGCCTGCTCCGCCGTCTTCTCGAGCGCTGCCTTGATGGGCTCGACGAGCTCACGGATCGCGAGCTCCCGCTCCTTGAGCGCGCCCTGGGCGATCGCCTGCTCGCGCCCGAGGGCCTCGCGCGCCGTCTGCAGGAACAGCTCGCTGTTCGCGCGCAGCGAGTCCGCGGCGAGCGCATTGAAAGCGTTGCTCAGGCGCGCCTCGGCGTCGCGGGCGAAGGCGGCGCGGTCGGCCTCATGCTGCGACTGAGTGTCGAGCAGGACGCGCGCGCGCTCGAGCTCGAGGGAGAGCCCGTGCATGCGCCGAGCGGCGCGCAGGTGCGCGGCGAGCGCCCCGAGCGCGAGGCCGGCGAGCAACGCGAGTACGGCGATGAGAGCGGCGAGGCTGGACGTGATCACATCAAGTCATCCGCCGAGGAGCGGGCGCGTCCGGCGCGGGACGCCGCAGCCACTCGAGGAGCTCGCGCGGCGACGCCACCCAGGCGTCGGCAGGCCAAGCGTGCGGGTCCTCGGCCGGCCCAATGTAACCGAAGCAAGCGACCACCGCCCGCATGCCGGCGGCGCGCGCGGCGAGCACGTCCCGCTCGGCGTCGCCGACGTAGACCGTCTCGGCGGGCGCAACCCCGAGACGCCCGGCGGCGTAGAGCAGCGGAAGCGGGTGCGGCTTGCGCTCGGGCAGCGTATCGCCGCCCACGATCACGGCGGCGCGCCGGGCGAGCCCGAGCGCCTCGAGGAGCGGCTCCGCGAGCGATTGCGGCTTGTTGGTGACGACGCCCCAGGGAGTGCGCTCGCGCTCGAGATGCTCGAGCAGCTCGAGCATGCCCTCGAAGGGACGGGTGTGCACGGCAAGCGCGCCGCCGTAGATCTCGAGCAGCCGGTCGCGAAGCGACAGGAACTCGCTCTCCGAGACGCGCGGAAAGGCGAGCCGCACGAGGGCGGAGGAGCCGTGCGACACGAAGTCGCGGATTCTCGCGAGCGCGAGCGGCTCGAGGCCTTCCCGCCTGCGCAGCTCGTTGAGCGCGTCGGCCAGGTCGTGTGCCGTGTCGAGCAGCGTGCCGTCGAGGTCGAACAGCATCGCCCGGCAGGTTGCGGGCGCCGTGCCCGCGGGCGCCGTGGTCGGCGGGACTGCGCTCACGGGCCGCCCGCGCCGGCGGATCGCGCGCTCACGAAGTGCGCGAGGTAGTTGACCGACGGATCGCGGCTCAGCGCGCAGCGGCCGGTGAAGGGGTCGAAGTCGAGACCCGCGATCTCGAGCAGCGACAGTCCCGCCGCTCGGCCCCAGCGGGCGAGCTCCGAGGGCCGGATGAGTCTCTCGTACTCGTGCGTGCCGCGCGGCAGCAGGCGCAGCACATATTCCGCCGCGACGATCGCGGAGAGGAACGAGCGCAGGTTGCGGTGGATCGTCGAGATGAACACGTGCCCGCCGGGCCGCGCGAGCTGCGCGAGCGTCGAGAGCATCGCGGCGGGGTCGGGCACGTGCTCGAGCATCTCCATGCAGGTGACGATGTCGAAGGACTGCGGCTCGGCCCGCGCCAGCTCGTCCGCGCTCGCGACCCGGTAGTCGATCGTGAGCCCACGCTCCGCCGCGTGCAGCTGCGCCGCCTCGATCATGGCGGGCGCCAGATCGATCGCCGTGACCGCTCCGCCGGCGCGGCGGAGGCTCTCGGCGAGCAGCCCGCCACCGCAGCCGACATCGAGCGCGCGCGCGCCCGCGACCTGCGCGCGATCGAGGACGAATTGCGCGCGGACCGGGTTGAGGCGGTGCAGGGGACGGAATTCCCCGTCCGGATCCCAGAAGCGGTGCGCGAGCGCCTGGAATTTGTCGAGCTCGGCTCGATCGACGTTCGCGCTTGCCTGCGCACTCGCGTCGCCGGTCGGGCCGGGGCTCGCGGCGGCGTGGCGGGTCGTCATCGCGCGGCTCCCACGCGCGGAGGCTCGAGCCGCGGCGCTCCCGCCGACAGCCGCTCGTCCCAGCGCCGCGCGACGGCGAGCAGCTCCTGCTCGTCGAATGCAAGCAGCCGGCCCTGAGCGACCCGCGGGCGGCCGTTGATCCAAACGTCGCTCACGCGCTCGCGGCTCGCCGCGAAGAGGATGGCCTCGGCGGGAGACTCATCCGGCTGGCAGGCGATCGAGCTCAAGTCGATCGCAATCAGGTCGGCGGCCTTGCCGGGCTCGATCGAGCCGATGAGGGATCTCAGGCCGAGCGCGGCGGCGCCCCCGAGCGTTGCGAGCGCGAGCGCGCGGTCCGCCCCGAGCGCATCGGGGATGCCCGCGAGAGCGCTCGCGAGGAGCGAGGCCGTGCGCGCCTCGGCGAGCACGTCGAGCGCGAAGGCCGCTGTCGGGCTGCCGGTGCCGAGCGCGACGTTGATCCCACGGTCGAGCAGCTCGGCCGGGCGCCCAAATCCGAGCCCGCGCCGCAGAGTCGCTTGAGGACACACGACGGCGGAGATCCCCGTGCGCGCGAGCAGCTCGAGCTCCGCGTCCTCGAGGCGGCTCAGGTGCAGTGCAACGAAGCCCGGGCGCAGCAGGCCGAGCGCCTCGAGCCGGCGCACGGGGCTCATCCCGCGGCGGGCGACGCCGTCGCGAATCTCGTGCTCGGCCTCGTGGACGGGAAGCGTGATGCGCGCGTCGAGCTCGTCGGCGACGGTGCGGATGCGCGCGAGCGCCGCATCGCTCAGCAGATGCGCCGCATCGGGCGCGAAGTGGAAGCGCACCCAGGGATCGGAGGGGTACTCGTCCCAGAGCCGCTCCGCTCTCGCGAGGTGGCCGGTCAAGCTCTCCGCCCAGGCCGTCGCGCCCTCCTCGACGGGCAGCCCGATGCTCGCGCGCATGCGTGCCGCGGCCGCGACGCGCGCGACCTCCTCGGGATACAGATCGCGCGTCGCGAACGAGGTGATGCCGCCGAGCAGCATCTCGGCGGCGGCGAGCCGCGCGCCATCGCGCACCAGCTCGGCGCCGGTCCAGCTCTCATCGGTCTCGTCGCGCCCCCGCGGCGCGCGGGGCGCGCGGCCGCGGAGCAGCGTCCTGCCCACGCGCGTGTGAGCGTTCACGAGGCCCGGCAGCAGCGCATGGCTCGGGCGCGCGAGCCGCTCGCGCGCCGCAAAGCGCGCCGCGAGCTCCGCGGAGGGTCCCACCGCGACGATGCGCCCGCCGTCGACGGCGACCGCGTGATGCGGGAGAGCGGCCGCTTGCGGCGCGACGGGCAGCACCCAGCGAGCCTCGATCAGCAGGTCGGCGGATTGCGGGGCAGTGCTCGGCATCGCACGGGATCTCGTTGGGCCGAAGGCCTGCGCGCAAGTATACGGCGGGGGCGCGCGGCGGCGCAGGGATTCGGGGCCGATGTGGTAGAATTTCTATTTTATTTCAGGCCTCGCCGGGCCTGCTGCGGCTTGCATTGGCATGACAGAAATCGCGCGCGAGATCCTGCCCGTCAACCTCGAAGACGAGATGCGCCAGTCGTATCTCGACTATGCCATGAGCGTCATCGTCGGGCGCGCGCTGCCCGACGTGCGCGACGGGCTGAAGCCCGTGCACCGGCGCGTGCTCTACGCCATGCGCGAGCTCGGCAACGACTTCAACAAGCCCTACAAGAAGTCCGCGCGCGTCGTGGGCGACGTGATCGGCAAGTATCACCCGCACGGCGACTCGGCCGTGTACGACACCATCGTGCGCATGGCGCAGCCCTTCTCCATGCGCTACGTGCTCATTGACGGCCAGGGCAACTTCGGCTCCGTCGATGGAGACTTGCCGGCGGCGATGCGCTACACCGAAGTGAGGATGTCGCGCCTCGCGCACGAGCTGCTCGCGGACATCGACAAGGAGACGGTCGACTTCGCTCCGAACTACGACGAGTCGGAGACGGAGCCGTCGGTCCTGCCGACGCGCGTGCCGAACCTGCTCGTGAACGGCCAGGCCGGCATCGCCGTCGGCATGGCGACGAACATTCCCCCGCACAACCTCACCGAGGTCGTGAACGGCTGCCTCGCGCTGCTCGACGATCCCTCGCTCCCGCTCGTCGAGCTGATGCGGCACATCCCGGGACCGGACTTCCCGACGGCCGGCATCATCAACGGCGCGCAGGAGATCGCGACGGGCTATCGCACCGGCCGCGGGCGGCTCTCGATCCGCGCCCGCACCCACGTCGAGGACCTCGACGGGAAGGGACGCCAGTCGATCATCGTCACCGAGCTGCCCTACCAGGTGAACAAGGCGCGGCTGCTCGAGCGCATCGCCGAGCTCGTGCGCAACAAGGAGCTCGAGGGCATCTCGGAGCTGCGCGACGAGTCGGACAAGGACGGCATGCGCGTCGTGATCGAGCTGAAGCGCGGCGAGGTCGCCGAGATCGTGCTCAACAACCTCTACGCGCAGACGCCGATGGAGACGGTCTTCGGCATCAACATGGTCGCCCTGCAGGACGGCCAGCCGAAGCTGTTCTCGCTCAAGGAGATGCTCGAGGCGTTCATCCGCCACCGGCGCGAGGTGGTCACGCGCCGCACGATTCACGATCTGGCGCGGGCGCGCGAGCGGGCTCACATCCTCGAGGGGCTCGCCGTCGCGCTCGCCAACATCGATGCGGTGATCGCGCTCGTGAAGAGCGCCGCCTCGCCGGCCGAGGCGCGCGCCGGACTCACCGGGCGCGTGTGGGCGCCGGGCGTGGTGCTGGAGCTGCTCGGACGCGCCGGGGAGCTCTCCACTCGGCCGAGCGGCCTCGCCTCCGAGAGCGGCCTGCTGAGCGGAGGCGGCTACCGCCTGTCCGATACGCAGGCGCAGGCGATTCTCGACATGCGCCTCAACCGCCTGACCGGCCTCGAGCAGGACAAGATCGTGACCGAGTACAAGGAGCTGCTCGAGGCGATCCGCAATCTCGGGGACATCTTGACGCGCCCGGAGCGCCTGACGGAGGTCGTGCGCACCGAGCTCATGGAGGTGCGCGAGGCGTTCGGGGATCCGCGCCGCACGGAGATCAGCCTCGATCACCTCGATCTCACGACGGAGGATCTGATCGAGCCGCAGGATGTGGTCGTCACGCTCTCGCACGCCGGCTACGCGAAGTCCCAGCCGGTGACCGAGTATCAAACTCAGCGGCGCGGCGGGCGCGGCCGCGCGGCGACGACGGTGAAGGACGAGGACTTCATCGAGAAGCTCTTCGTCGCGCACACGCACGACACCGTGCTCTGCTTCTCCAACCGCGGCAAGGTCTACTGGCTGAAGGTCTACGAGCTGCCGCAGGCCGGGCGCGGCGCGCGCGGCAAGCCGATGGTGAATCTGCTCCCGCTCGAGGAGGGCGAGAAGATCAACGCCGTGCTGCCCGTCAAGCAGTTCGACGAGAATCACTTCGTGTTCATGGCGACGAGCCAGGGCACGGTGAAGAAGACGCCCCTCGCCGCCTTCTCGCGCCCGCGCGCGAGCGGCATCATCGCCGTGGACCTGCGCGCGGACGACCGGCTGGTCGGCGTCGCGCTCACCGACGGGGAGCGCGAGATCATCCTCTGCACGAGCGGGGGCAAGGCGATCCGCTTCCACGAGGAGGAGGTCCGCGCGATGGGCCGCGATGCGGCCGGCGTGCGCGGCGTGAGGCTGCTCGGTGGCCAAGAGCTCATCGCGCTCATCGTCGTCGGCGAGGGCCTCGTGCTCACCGCATCCGAGAACGGCTACGGCAAGCTCACCGCGCTCGATGACTTTCCGCGGCACGGCCGCGGCGGCCAGGGCGTCATCGCGCAGCAAACGAGCGAGCGCAACGGCGCGGTCGTCGCGGCGCTGCAGGTCGCCGCCGGCCAGGAGATCATGCTCATCAGCTCGAGCGGCACCCTCGTGCGCACGCCGGTCGATGAGATCTCGATCGTCGGCCGCAACACCCAGGGCGTGCGCCTCATCCGCCTCGGCGAGGGCGAGCGGTTGACCGGCGTCGAGCGCATCGAGTGCTTGAATGGGGAGTCCGCGGAGGCCGAAGGCGCCGCCGACGCGCCGACGCTCCCGCCCGATACGCCCCCGACCTCCTCGTAGCGACCCAACTCCTCAATAGCGCCTCAGCGCGAAAAATTCTGACGGACCATGGCGCTCGTTGCTAACATGGGCGGCATTCCTGAAGTCAATGGCCGGGCGGGATTCTCCCGGTAGGATTGTCGTGCGCGTATTCAACTTCGCCGCGGGGCCGGCGATGCTGCCCCTCGAGGTACTCGATCAGGCTCGTGAGGAGCTCGAGGACTGGCAAGGCTCGGGCATGTCGGTCATGGAGGTGAGCCACCGCGGCAAGCCGTTCGTCGCCCTCACGCAGGAGCTCGAGGCGCTGCTGCGCGAGCTCGCCTCCGTCCCGAGCCACTACAAGGTCCTGTTCCTGCAGGGCGGCGCGACCGCTCAGTTCGCGGGCGTTCCGCTCAATCTCGCGACGGCCGAGTCGACCGCCGACTACGTGAGCACCGGCTCGTGGTCGAAGAAGGCGATCGCGGAGGCGAAGCGCTACTGCAACGTCCACGTCGCCGCGGACGAGTCGGCCTCGGGCTACAACTCGGTGCCGCAGCCCCGCTCCCTCGAGCTCACGCCCGGCGCGGCCTACGTGCACTACACGCCGAACGAGACGATCGGCGGCGTCGAGTTTCCCTATGTGCCGGAGACGGGCTCCGTGCCGCTCGTCGCGGACATGTCCTCGACGATCCTGTCGCGGCCGCTCGATGTGACGCGGTTCGGCGTCATCTACGCGGGATCGCAGAAGAACATCGGCCCCGCGGGACTGTGCGTCGTCATCGTGCGCGAGGACTTGCTCGGGCGTGCCCGTTCGGTGACGCCCACGGTGCTCGATTACCAGGCGATGTCGCGGGACGGCTCGATGCTCAACACGCCGCCGACCTTCGTGTGGTACGTCGCGAGCCTCGTGCTGAAGTGGGTGAGAGCCCAGGGCGGCCTCGCCGCGATGGCCGAGCGCAACCGCGCCAAGGCCGAGGCGCTCTATCGGGCGATCGACGGCAGCGACTTCTACCGCAATCCGGTCGAGAAGAGCTGCCGCTCGTGGATGAACGTCCCGTTCACGCTCGCGAGCCCCGCTCTCGACAAGCAATTCCTGGCCGAGGCGTCCGCGGCCGGTCTCACCAATCTCTCGGGCCATCGCTCGGTCGGCGGCATGCGCGCGAGCCTGTACAATGCGATGCCTCTCGCGGGAGTGCGGGCGCTCACCGATTTCATGAAGGAGTTCGAGCGCCGCAACGGCTGATCGAGCGCCGCGGCGGCTTCAGATCCCGATGTACCGCATCCTCACTCTCAACAATCTGAGCGCGCGCGGGCTCGAGCGGCTCCCGCGCGAGCGCTTCCAGGTGGGACCCGACGTGGCGTCGCCCGATGCCATTCTCGTGCGCTCCGCCGACATGCATGCCCTCGAGCTGCCGCCGTCCGTCCTCGCGGTCGGCCGCGCGGGAGCGGGCGTCAACAACATTCCGGTGGCCGCTCTCAGCAAGCGCGGCGTGCCGGTGTTCAACGCCCCGGGCGCGAACGCGAACGCCGTGAAGGAGCTGGTCCTCGCGGGCCTGCTGCTCGCGGCGCGCAACATCTGCCCCGCCTGGTCGTTCGCGCGCGGCTTGACGGGCGATGACGAGGCGATCGACGAGGCGGTCGAGCAGGGCAAGAAGAAGTTCGTCGGCTTCGAGCTGCCGGGGCGCACGCTCGGGGTGGTGGGCCTCGGCGCGATCGGCGTCGAGGTCGCGAACTCCGCGCTCGCGCTCGGCATGAAGGTGCTGGGCTACGATCCGCAGATCACGGTGCGGCGCGCGTGGCAGCTCTCCTCGAGCGTCGAGCAGGCGCTCTCGCTCGATGACCTCTTCGGGCGCTCGGACGTGGTGTCGGTCCATGTGCCGCTCAACGGCGAGACGCGCGGGCTCGTGAGCGAGGCGCGCCTGAGGCTCATGCGCAAGGGCGGGGTCGTTCTCAACTTCGCGCGCGCGCCGATCGTCGATGCCGGGGCCGTCATCGCCGCGCTCGACGCCGGGCAGCTCCGCGCCTACGTCTGCGACTTTCCGAGCAACGCGCTCAAGGGCCATCCGCAGGTCGTGACGCTGCCGCACCTCGGCGCCTCCACGCTCGAGGCGGAGGAGAACTGCGCGATCATGGTCGCCGATACGGTGCGCGATTACCTCGAGAACGGCAACGTGCGCCACTCCGTCAACTACCCCGAGGCGATCCTGCCGCGCGTCGCGGGCACGACGCGGCTCGCCATCGCGAACAGCAACGTGCCGAACATGGTCGGACAGATCTCGACCTGCCTCGCCTCGGCCGGGCTCAACATCGCGGATCTGCTCAACAAGTCGAGCGGGGAGTACGCCTATACGCTCATCGACACCGACGGCGCGGTGGGCGAGGAGCTCATCGCAAGGATCCGGCATATCCAAGGCGTGCTGTCGGCGCGGGTGGTCTGAAGCCGCCGAGAGCGGGGGTGGGTCGCACCATGGCTACGGGGAATCCTCGACGCGCGCGCGCTCCGCGGCGCAGCGGCAGCGCCGCCGGTCCCCCCCGTGCCGCCGCCTTGCGCCGGGCGCGAGCAGCGCGCTCGGCGAAAGACGCGCGTGGGGGGA
>JASHSR010000435.1 GCA_030038645.1 Gammaproteobacteria bacterium | reverse complement strand
TGGTCCGCCGGTCGTTCGAGTCGCTGGCGCAGTATGCGGCGGCGACGGGCCAGGACCGCCATTCGATCCTGGTGGACTACGACATATTCGTTCACGCCGAGCCGCCCAACCTGCCGGACATCACGCACCTGTACCGGCCGTCCGACTACGATCTGCGGCTACGCAAGGGCTCTAAGGCAATCGATGCCGGCGTCGTGTTGCCGAACATCGACGACGGCTACACGGGCCGCGCACCCGACCTCGGCGCCTACGAGTACGGACTGCCCGTACCGCACTACGGCCCGCGCCCGTGAATACCTCCCCTCTAGGGGAGCGAGCGGTCCACAGGCACCCGCGTCGCCGAAATGCATTGACCGGCTCTCTCCAACGCTCCATCTTCGCCCGAGCCGCCGTCGCCGTGGCATTGGCGTGCGCCTCGACCGTCGCTAGCGCTCGGCAAGCCACGGCGAACGTCACCCTCGCCGACGCGCTGAATGAGTACCAGCTTCGCCTATCCAGTGAGCCGGCGCGTGAGCTCGTGCCAGCCTGGACCGTACCCAGGAAGCTGCTCGTCAGGGTCGACAAGCCGCAGCGCACGGCTTGGCTGCAGGCGGCGATGCCGAAAGGCGTGCAGGTCATCGGCGTGCGCAGCGAGGCTGAGGCTGCCGCCCAGCTCGCCGACGCGGATGCACTAGTCCTGCTCGGTTGCGGGAGGATCCTGCTCGCCAGAGCGCCCAAGGTCAAATGGGTCGACGTGGCGGGCGGCGGCGCCGACCAGTGCCTCGCTACTCCACGCATCGCACACGGCGACGTCCTGCTCACCGATGGCCAGAAGGTGAAGGATGTCGTCCTCGCCGAGATGGCGATGGGCTATGTCTTCGCGCTCGCCCGCTCGATCGACATCGGCCTCGAGAACCAGAGGCTCCGGGACTTCAATGCAGTCCCTGCGCGCCCCGCCAAGCAGCTTCGGGGCTCCACCATGCTCATCGTCGGTCTGGGCGGAGCGGGAACCGAAATCGCCCGCATCGCGCACGCGCTCGGAATGAGAGTGATCGCCACTCGGGCCACGAGTCACAAGGGGCCGCCCTTTGTGAGCTACGTGGGCCTGCCCGACGAGACGACAAATCTCGTGAGCCAGGCCGATGTCGTCGTCATCTGCGCGCCGCTGACCCCTGCGACGAGGGGCTTGTTCAACGCCGCGATGTTCCGGCGGATGAAGCGGAACTCGATATTGGTAAACTGGACGCGCGCTGAGATCATCGTGCCGCAGGATCTTGCGGCGGCGCTGAAGGCGGGGACGATTGGGAGCGCCGCGCTCAATTGGGCGACCACGACGCCGCTCCCCAAGACCGATCCGTTGTGGAGCGCGCCGAACCTCATTCTCGCGCCGTGGACAGGAACCGGCGGCGGCGCGAAAGCCAATCGAGCGAATGCGAGCCGGGCGGACATCGAGATGCGTTGGCTCGTCATTCGGGAGAATATGCGTAGGTTCGCCACAGGCGACCGTATGTATTCGGTGTTCGACATCAAGCGCGGCTATTGAAGGTGGCCTGCGCGAACTTTGCCCTTTCAGTCCGAATCGGAGAGATGCACCATGTCCCCCAGCGATAGGAACGAGCCCGTCGCGAGCGCCGGCGGGGATGCGGCGCAGAGCCCGACGAGCCACGAAACGCGCGCCGACGCGCTCGAGAGAAAGCTGCTCGACCAGCTCAACAAGGCGGCGAGCAACGGCGGTATGCACCCGCCGGCGGGCGCTGGCCCGCAGAAATTCCTCACGGTGGCCGAGCTCGATGCGCAGATCAGTACGCGAGCGTACCGCCGCGGCGTCGGCAGAGGCTTCTGGAGCCGGAGCCCCGACGGCCGCGTGTCGCGGCTCCCATCGATGCCGCAGGCGCCGACGCTGGTTGACTTCTTCGCGCTGCGCCTGCCGAACACCGGCAACCATTGCCTCCAGAGCGCGAACAAGGCCCTGCAGCGCGGCGCGGACGAGGAGATCGTGTTCGCGTGCTTGCTGCACGACATCGTCCAGGAGATCATGTGCGCCGACCACGGCTACTGGGGCGCGCAGATGCTCGAGCCGTACGTCTCCGAGCGTGTGGCGTTCGCGATCCGCTACCACCAGGCGCTGCGTTTCTTCCCGGACGAGAAAGCCGGATATGCATATCCCGCCATGTACCGGCGGCTGTTCGGCGAGGACTACGTACCGGACAGGCGGCTGCAGGAGACGCACCAGTTCGTACGCAAGCACCGTTGGTACGATGCGCCGCGCGAGGTAACCATCTGCGATTTGTACGCCTTCGATCCGAAGGTGGTGGTCACCATCGACCGGTTCGTCGACCTGATCGGGCGGCATTTCAAGCAGCCTCGAGAAGGTCTCGGAAACGACGACAGCCCGGTGGCCCACATGTGGCGCACGATGGCTAATCCGGACGCGCCGCTGTAGCCCACCCCCCGCCGGTCCGCGCGGACCGGACCGACCTGGCGGTCCGACCAGGCCCTCCCTCCTTCGCCCCCGGCCGGTGTGGCGGCGGGCGCTCGCCGCCACGGAACGCCAGCGCCTGGAACGAGTCTACCGGCGAAGCCTGCTCGGCAAACTCGCTTACATAAGGTTTCACGAGGCGTCCATGTGCCTGTGCGAAAATGGCCGTCCGGGCCGGTATACCCCATGAACCTACTCATCATCGAGGACGACGTCGAGCTGCGCTCGGCGCTGCAGACGCTGCTCACGCAAAGGGGCTACAGCGTCGAGGGGCTGCGCAGTGGGCGCGAGGGGCTGAGCGCGCTCCTCGCCCGTGAGTACGACCTCGCGATCGTCGATCTCGCGCTGCCGGAGATGGACGGGCTCTCGCTCATCCGCACGCTGCGCCGCGAGCGCCGCGGCCTGCCGATCCTCGTCATCACCGCGCGGGACGCCGTCGATGACCGGGTGATCGGGCTCGACGCCGGCGCGGACGACTACCTCGTGAAGCCGTTCGAGATGCAGGAGCTCGAGGCCCGGGCCCGCGCGCTCGTGCGCCGCAGCCGCGCGGACCGCTCCAAGGCCATTCACTTGGGGCCGCTCGAGCTCACGATGGGAGAGCCGCGCGTGAAGCTCTCCGGCGTGCCGGTGGATCTCACCGCGCGCGAGTACGCGCTGCTCGAGCTGCTCGCCCTGCGCGCGGGCCGAGTCGTCAACAAAGACCACATCGCGAGCCGGCTCGCGCGGGCGGGCGAGACGCTGTCGGACACCGCGATCGAGGTCGCCGTGCACCGCCTGCGCCGCCGGCTCGAGCCCTACGATCTCAACGTCCGCACGGTGCGCGGCTTCGGCTACCTCCTCGAGACCCGCCCGGAGCACGAGCGAGATGGCTGAGTCGAGCCTGCGCTCCGGCCTCACGATCCGCGTCATCGCCGCGGCGCTCGCGTTGCTGCTGCTCGACGCCATCGCGTGCTACCGCATCGCGGCCCACTTCGCCAATCTCGTCTACGACCGCTGGCTCATCGATTCGACACGCTCGCTCGCGCAGGCGCTGCGCATCGCGGACGGCGAGGTTCGCATCGATCTGCCGGAGGTCGCCTTGCAGATCTTTCAATTCGATGCGGTGGACAAGACGGACTTTCGGGTCGACACCGTGCGTCGAGGCTTGATCGCGGGCGATGCGGCGCTGCCGCTCATGCAGGGCCGTCCCGACGGCAGCGTCCGGCTGCGCACGGCGACCGTGGGCGGCCACAAGATGCGCCTCGTCGCAACCACCCTCGCGGAGCCGCGGGCGGGCGACCTCGCGACGGTCGAGGTCGGCGAGACCTTGATCAAGCGCTCGACGCTCATGACCGAGATCCTGCTTGCCATGGCCGCCCCACAGCTCGCGCTGCTCATCACGGCGCTCGTCTTTGCGTGGCTCGCGGTGAGTCACGGCCTCAAGCCGATCACCGCGCTCGCCTCGGCCATCGAGGCGCGCGGCCACGACAACATGACGCCCGTGCCGGAGCTCAACCTGCCGAAGGAGGCTCGAGTTCTGGTCTCGAAGATCAACGACCTGCTCGCGCGGCTCGAGCGCGCCATGGTGGCGCAGCAGCGGTTCGTTGCCGACGCCGCGCACCAGCTGCGCTCGCCTCTTGCCGCCGTGCTCCTGTACGCCGAGCGGGCGGAGCGAGCCGCCGACGCCGACTCCGAGCGTCAAGCTCTGGGCGGCCTGCACGCCGCAGTCGCTCGAGCCGCCCGCCTCTCCCAGCAGCTGCTCGCGCTCGCGCGCGCGGAGCCGGACGCGGCGGCGGAGCGAGCCTTGACGACTCTCGACCTCGTCAGTCTCGCGCGCGGCGTGGGCGAGGAATGGATCCCGCGCGCCCTAGAGCGCAACATCGACTTCGGCTTCCTCGCCCCCGGCGAGCCCGTCATGGTCGCCGGCAACGCGGGTCTGCTCGGCGAGCTCATGTCGAACCTCATCGACAACGCGCTCCGCTACAGCGGCCCGCGCAGCCGCGTGACGCTGAGTGTCGAGGCGGCTCCTGCGCCGGCGCTCGCCGTCGAGGACGACGGGCCGGGCATCCCCGCCTCCGAGCGCGAGCGGATATTCGAGCGCTTCTACCGCCTGGCGGAGAGCTCCGCGGACGGCTGCGGCCTCGGGCTCGCGATCGTCAAGGAGATTGCAACGCTGCACCGGGCGGTCGCGCACGTGAGCCCGGGAAGCGACGGGCGGGGCGCCCGCTTCACGGTCGAGTTTCCGGCGCCCGCGCGCGAGGCGGGCCGCGAGGTGGGCCGTGAGACGGCCCGCGAGGCCAGCCGCGCGACGGCCGCCTGAGGAGCGGGAGCAATCGGTCCGGTTCTTGCTGTCGCCGAGCGGACACGACGCCGACGGGGGGAGCAGAGCACGATGATTTCCGCAGACGAGACGGCGCTCGAAGCCTCGCTCGCACGGGCTGTCGCGGAGCGCGATCAGGCACGGGAGGCTTTGCAGGCGGCCGCGAGCGAGCGGGACCGCGCGTACAGCGCGCTACACGACGCGGACCGGCGCAAGGAGGAATTCCTCGCGACTCTCGCGCACGAGCTGCGCAATCCGCTCGCTCCCATCCGCAGCGCCGTGCAAATCATGCGTATGGCCCAGGGAGACCACGCGACGACGTCAGCCGCTCGCGCCATCATCGAGCGCCAGCTCAAGCACCTCGTGCGGCTCATCGACGACTTGGTTGACGTCTCGCGCATCACTCGCGGAAAGCTCGAGCTCAGAAAGGAGCGCGCCGACCTCGCGAGCGTCGTGCAGATCGCGGTCGAAATCAACCGGCCGCTCCTCGAGAGCAAGCAGCAGCACGTCACGATCGAGGTGCCCCGGGAGCCGCTGCTCGTCGAGGCGGACACGACGCGCCTCGCGCAGGTCTTCGCGAACCTGCTCAACAACGGCGCGAAGTACAGCGATCCGTGGGCCGAGATCGGAATCCGCGCGGTTCGCGACGAGGGCCATGCCGTGGTCACGGTGACGGACCAAGGCATCGGCATTCGCGCGGACATGCTCGAGCGCATCTTCGACCTGTTCACTCAAGTCGAGCGGCCGCAGCCCTCGCTTCACGACGGTCTCGGCGTGGGACTCACGCTCGTCAAGCGTCTGGTGGAGCTGCACGGGGGATCCGTGAGCGCCTACAGCGCAGGTCCGGGGACGGGCAGCTCGTTCAGCGTGCGCCTCGAGCTGCTGCAGGCTCCTCGGGAGGAGGCCCGCCCCCTGCCCTCCACCGGCAAGGCGGGCGACGGCTCTCTGCGCGCGCGCATCCTCGTCGCGGACGACAATTACGACGCCGCTCAGAGCCTCGCCCTGATGCTCGGCATGGAGGGGCACGACGTGCGGACGGCGAGCGACGGGCTCGAGGCCCTGCGGGTCGCGGAGGAATTCCGCCCACAGCTCGCGCTGCTCGACATCGGCATGCCGAGACTCGACGGCTACGAGACGGCCCGGCGGCTGCGGGAGCGGCCCTGGGCCGGGAGCCTCCTGCTCTTCGCGTTGACCGGCTGGGGTCAGGAGGAGGACCGGGAGCGCGCCCGCCGGGCGGGGTTCGACCGGCACCTCGTGAAGCCCGTGGACCCCGAGGCGCTGAGCCTGCTGCTCAATCAGACCCTGACCAACGCCCAGGCTTAAGCTCGAGGTAGCTCATCCTGCGGGCCGCGCCGGCCTGCAAGGTGAAACTTCTGCAACGGCCAGCGCAAACTTTGCACTATCGCGAGCTGGTCCCAGGGCTCGTGGCGCTCGCGCGCTTGCGCGCGCTGGCGTGGCTCGCTTGGCCGCCCTTGCGCCCCGCTTCGGCGGCGAGGCGCCTGTCGAGGGAGAAGCTGCGCTTCTCGTTCGGAACGCTACGGCCACCCTTGCTCGCGATGCGCCGCTGCTTGTCCTCGTCCATCGATGCGAAACCGCGATTCGACGTGCGTCTCTCTGCGGACACTACAACCTCCTCCACCCCGAGCGGGCCGAGGCCATCCATATGCTCGGTAACGCCCGATCCGCGAAGGCGGTTCCTGGTGCGCGGCGCTCTCGCCGGACTGCGGCGTCCGGCGCACCGCTTCCCGCCGTCAGTGCTCGGTGCCGCCCGGGCGCGCCGCGGAGCGCTCCCCGGACGCCGCGGAGGGGCCGGCCTCCGAGCCGCCACCGCCGTGGCTCGCCTGGCCGCCTTTGCGGCCCGCTTCGGCCGCGAGCCCAGGGTTCTGGGAGAAGCTGCGCTTCTCGTCGGGGACGCTCTGCCCGCCCTTGCGCCCGGCCTGCGCCGCAAGCTGCCGATT